>WRKH01000089.1 GCA_009778175.1 Turicibacter sp. | reverse complement strand
ACAGGACAGGACAGGACAGGACAGGACAGGACAGGACAGGACAGGACAGGACAGGACAGGACAGGACAGGACAGGACAGGACAGGACAGGACAGGACGTAACCTGCTAAATTCCGTCTTTTTGTCAACCCACAAAAAAACATCTCAAACACAAGCACCAACTTCCGCATTACGGAAATGGTTGTCGCTTGTGTTTTTTTGCTTGTCAGGGTAGTCTGGGCAGGAACAATCGCACACAAACAAAAAATTTTGGAGGAAAAAATTATGACGAATTACAAAAATATATGCAAAATATCGGACGGCGAGCCTGTGGATTTGAATGTTTTATCGGTGCAAGAATTGTACGAACTGCATTTCAAAGAGGAGAGTTTTATTGCCCAAAAAATCCTGACTCTGCCGCCATTCTCGGAAGAACGAGACCAACTAACGCACAGCGGCTATAAATTTGTTACGGCGCTCATGGACGTTAGGGATGTGAAGGAATTTGGCAAGCGGACGGACATATTTGGGGCGGGCTATGGCAGTGCAAACGCCCTTGTTAAGCTGGTTCGCAAGAAAATTAGGCAAAACGGGCGAACCCCAACCGTGTTATGCGAATTGGGCGTTGGCACGGGCTTTGCGATACAAAAAATCTCGGAAAATGTCAAGTCTTCGGAGCTGCAAATCGTGGGCTGCGATATTAACTTGACACCGACCGCTCGTGCCTTGACAACGCAATTTTCCAACGTGGAATTGCACGAGAAAAACGCATACGAATTTTTAAGAAATTTACCGAACGAGAGTGTCGATATTTTGTATGCGGACAATGTTTTTGAGCATTTTTGCCCAGACGAAACCGCCATTATCTATGCCGAAATAATGAAAAAATTGAAACCGCAGGCGGTGTTATTTCTGATAATTCCGAACAGCCACATTGGGCCCAACGATATTTCAAGACGCTTTTTGTCAATGGGCGAAAAGGCGACAGGTTTCCATTTTATGGAGATGACTTTTGCCGAAATCACCGCCGCAATGCAAGCCCACAACGTGCGACAGCAATATTGTGTGCTTTACGTGCCGAAAATTCAAAAATTTATTCTCATAAAAAGTCGGACGTTGGCAGCAATAAAATTGAAATTTGAGCGGATTTTGGCAAAAATTCCGTCCAAGTTTCTGAAATTTTTGCTGTTTTATTGCGGCGGTTATCACATTAGCGTGTTGAAAAAATATTAAGGAGGCGACCATGATTACAAAACTAAGAAAAAATTCTCATATTTTGGTGGCGGTTCTATGTGCCGCAATCGCCTTAATATCAACCTTTGTACCCACGGCGATGGGCCCCGCAAACAACAGCGATTTCCTGCGAGTAATGCACCCAAACAGGATTTATTTTGCCGACGAAAATCCTCGCAGAATGTGGGACGGATACGGACATACAGCCGAGTTTCGCATGAGTTTGGGGACAGGCGGCGGCTTGCTTGGGCGTGGGCTGTACTTTCTGCACACGGATTTTTCTCTGTTTAACTTTCCGTCCTCGCAGATTTTGCCGATAAAATTATCCAAATTTCTAAACTTGGGATTTAACGCCGTCAGCGGCTTGCCGTTAGCCACGTACAACCTGTTTTGGCTCGCCCTAATCCATATCGCCATTTTCGCATACGCCATTTTTCTAATATTGGGCTACATAAAAAATCGGTTTGGCGGAAAAATTTACGCATTTTCTAGCCTTGTGGCGGTTTTCGTCCTCTCGGATCAAGGGTACACGCTGTATTTTAATTCATTTTACGGCGAGGGTTTGCAATACGTTTTGACATTGCTCGCTATCGGATTATTACTGCATTTGAAAGGTGTCAGAGATTTTCCGAAATATTTCATAGTGGTCTACCTTATGGCAACCTCCAAATTTGCGTGGATTCCTGTGGGGATATTATTTGCGATAATTCCGATATTTTTATATGCGAAAGATTCCGAGTTTTTGCGGCAGCGAGTCCTTACATATAGCGGAATAACGGTCGCCGCCCTCGTCCTTTTCTACACATTTCTCATACCGTTTTGGATAGAGGATTACACGAATTTTAACGCAGTGTTTAACGGCGTTCTAAGAAATAGCGAAACGCCAGCGGAGGATTTAGAATGGCTCGGATTAAGCCCTAAATTTGCCGTTTTGCAGGGATTCGAGATGGATATGGAAGATTATCCCATTGACATTTTCTCGGAAGAATTTAGGCGAGATTTCTTTGAACAAATCTCCAAGCCGAGGATTTTGCTGTTTTATCTTGCCCACCCTGTGCGATTTTTCGGAATATTGCAGGAAAGTGCAGGATATGCGAGATTTATCCGTGCGCCGTACTTGACGAGCGTTCAGAATCCTGAATATGCAGGGCAGCAGGAGTATAGATTTTCGTTGTGGGAAAAAACTCGGATTAGCGTTGCGGCGTTTGGCAATTTTTACTTTATATTTTGGATTTTGGTGTTGTCAACGTGGTTGAGTGTTGCCAAAATGATAACGATTGCGAAAAGCGGACAGGGGGCGGATTTGCGGTTGCCGATTTTGCTATTTGTGTTGACCGCCGCCGCCGCTTTTTCTTTCGTAATACCGTACATTTCCAACGGCATCGCCGACCAAGCTAAGCAGTTATTTGGATTTATCAGCCTGTTTGATTTGATATTTTTTGGATTGGTGGGCTGGGTTGTTTGGCGAGTTGATTTTGGGGAAATTTTGGCGGTGGTTAGGCGTGGTTTCGGGATATTGGCAGGGAAATTTTAGCCAAAAATGGGTAATATTGGCGGTTGGTGGTGGATTGAGAAATGGGCGGTCGTTGGTTGCCCATTTCTCACGAAAAAAATTTTTCAAAAAGCATTGACACACCCAAAAATCTGTGGTAAGATGATAAAGTAAAAAATTCGACAATGTTGGAGGTCAAGATGGCAAAATTAACGATAAAAGATAAAAACTGGTTGGATAACTTGGATTTTTCGCAGCTTATGGATTTGCGTGTGGATTACGCATTTAAGCTGTTATTTGCGACGGAAATAAAATTGCTAATTTCCTTGCTAAATGCAGTGTTTGCGAGTGCTGGCATTGCACGCACAGTGGTTTCGCTAACCTTGACAAATCCGTATTTGGAGAAGAAATCGCAGGACGACAAGCTCTCGATATTGGACATGACCCGCCTGCCAGCGGGCAGGCCGCAAAATTAGCGGACGGCACGATAGTGCTGATAGAAATGCACCTTTACGATGTGCAGGAGTTCAAATTTAAGACGATACGCTCGTGGGCTGCCGCTTACGCTGGCGAATTGAGGGCTGGGGCGGAATATTCCAGCCAAAAGCCTGTAATTTGCGTTTCATTCATAAACGATTCGCTTGAAGAAAACAAGATTGACAAAGTCCACAAATACTGTAAAATACTGGATATGGACACAAAAGAGGTCTTTACCGATGCGTTGGAGTTGCATTATATCAATATGCAAGCGTTCACAAATGCGATAAACAAGGCAAGTATAACGGATATGACCAAGTTGGAAAAATGGCTTGCGGTTTTGGCGGAAAAGGACGTTGCCGACAAGGCGGTGGTTAAAGCCGTTTGCGAACAGGAGGAGGATTTGAATATGGCGATTTCAACATTACAGAGGTTGAGTTTGGACAAGCCGACACAAGAGGAATATCGGCGGCATCGTGAAGAGATGTGGCGGCGTGAGGCTAGTGATAGAGAAAAGGCGGAGTTGGCGAGGGTTAATGCCGAGCAGACGAAAGCACTTGCGGAAGAACGAAAAGCCAACGAGGAAAAAGATAAAGCCCTAGCGGAAAAAGATAAAGTACTTGCGGAGCAGGAGAAAACTCTAGCGGAAAAAGACTCCACTATGTTAAATATGTCTAGAATAATAGAAGAATACAAGGCAAAATTTGGCGAAATTGCACAATAAAAACCGTTTGCGAGCAGGAGGAGGATTTGAATATGGCGATTTCAACATTACAGCGGTTGAGTTTGGACAAGCCGACACAAGAGGAATATCGGCGGCATCGGGAAGAGATGTGGCGGCGTGAGGCGTGATAGGGAAAAGGAGGAGTTGGCGAAAGCTCTTGCAGAAGAATGAAAAACCAACGAGGAAAAAGATAGAGTCCTTGCGGAAAAATACTCGCCTATATTAAATATGTCAAAATAACAGAAAAATACAAGGCAAAATTCAGCGAAATTGCACAATAAAATCAATTTGTGAACAGAAAAATCCCTAGCTGAACTATTCCACAAGTCAACAACACATCCAAAAAAAATTACCTAACAAAAAAATAAAAAAATTTGCATTCTCCAAAACTTCATGCTATAATGTTTATAATAAAAAAACGCACCAAGAAAGGACTATTCCCAATGCCAACCGAACACGAAAAAATCATAAACAGCCTAA
>WRKH01000088.1 GCA_009778175.1 Turicibacter sp. | reverse complement strand
GTGTGGGGGCAGAGCCCCCACGGTTTTAAGGAGAAATTTATGGCTGTTAATACTTTAGTGCGGGTTTTTAGTAAGATGCGCTTTGCTGATGAAATGCCCGATTTTTCAAATGTTGTCGTGTCGAATGTTAAAGTGAATGAGTATAAACGATCGATGACGGTCTATCTCGCCGATACAGTTTCGGAATATGCCGTTGATGTTATTAAAAAAAGCCTGCGTGGTCATTTTAGTGTGCTGTCAGATGTGCAAGTGATTATGCCAAGGGAAAACTTTGAAGCTAGAGCAGAGCCTAAAATCCCCAGAGAAACGCCCAGAGAATCGAATAACTCCTATCGCAATGCCAAAGTCAATAAACATATAAAATCGGAAATAACGCCGCTTTCGGAAGAATTGGTAGACGGCACGACAATATGTGTGCGGGGCAAAATTTTTAACCTGGATAAACGCACATTCAAAAACGGCAAAATCCTGTTTTTGCTCGAAATACATGGTCTAACGGAAGAAGATTGCCATAGTGCCGCAAGTGTAAAATTATTCGCTACAGAAAATGCAGACGAAACCCTTGAAAAAGGAGCATCTGTTACGGTGCGTGGCCGTGTAGTTTATGATGAATACGCCAAAGATACGGTTATTATGGCGGACACGATTGCCCCAGGCCCGCCCATGCAAATACGCCCCGACTCCGCTGAATTAAAACGGGTGGAGCTGCATTTGCATACCACAATGTCTGCACTAGATGCGACTTCTTCCGTTGCCGATTATGTAAAGAGAGCGATTTCTTGGGGGCATGATGCGATAGGTATCACCGATCATGGCGTTGTGCAAGCGTTCCCAGAGGCTGCCGCTGCCGCCCGTAGGGGAGATATTAAAATTTTATACGGTGTAGAGGCGTATCTGGTGGACGATACAGCCGATACAAAGTCGGATATTAACGATGATGCAGACGAAGGTCAGGGCGAAGACCAGGAAGAAGTCAAGACTAAAAGTAAAGAGCCACGCTATACACACGCCGTAATTTTTGCAAAAAATCAGGCAGGGTTAAAGAATTTGTACACGCTGATTTCGTTATCACATCTGCATTACTTCTATAGAAAGCCCCGAATATACAAATCCGTATTGACCGAGCATAGAGAGGGCTTAATTTTGGGCAGTGCCTGTGAGGCGGGCGAATTGTTTCGGGCAGTGCGGAGCAAGAAAGCAGACGATGAATTGGAAAAAATCGCCTCTTTTTACGATTATTTGGAAATACAGCCGATAGGCAATAACGAATATATGCTAAAATCCAACCTCGCCAGTTCGAGGGAGGAGCTGGAGGCTTTTAACAAAAAAATAGTGGATTTGGGCGAACGGCTGAATATACCAGTGGTCGCCACCTGCGATGTGCATTTTTTGGATAAAAGCGACGAAATATACAGGCGTATAATCCAATCGGGCAACGATTTTAAGGATGCAGATGCTCAGCCGCCCTTATATTTCCGCACAACCGATGAAATGCTTGCGGAGTTTGAATATTTAGGTGCGGACAAAGCCTTTGAAGTGGTGGTTACAAACACCCGCAAAATCGCCGACTCCATAGAAAAATTGCTGCCTATTCCGCCCACCTCACACCCTCCGATAATCGAGAATGCGGAGGAAGACCTTAAAAAAATGGCGTTTGCACACGCCTATGAAACATACGGCAATCCGCTCCCGCCGATGATAGCCGAAAGAATGGACACGGAGCTAAATTCTATCATCAAAAATGGTTTCGCTGGAATGTACATAACGGCACAAAAACTCATTGAGGAATCGGAGCGGAATGGCTATTTGGTCGGCTCAAGAGGGTCGGTCGGCTCGTCGTTGGTTGCCACTATGATAGGAATAACAGAGGTAAACCCCATGCTTGCCCATTATTACTGTGCCTGCAACTATTTTGAGAGCGTCGATGATTTTTCAGGAATGTCGGGCTTTGACTTGCCTGACAAAGATTGCCCTAATTGCCAAGCTAAGCTAAAAAAAGACGGGCATGACATACCTTTCGAGACCTTTTTGGGCTTTGACGGCGATAAAGAACCCGATATAGATTTGAATTTTTCTGGCGAATATCAGCAAAAAGCCCATGCCCATGCAGAAAATATCTTCGGCACAGGACAGGTGTTCAAATCTGGCACTATAGCCACAATAGCGGAAAAAACGGCGTTCGGCTATGTCAAAAAATATTTTGAAGCCAGAGGGATAAATAAACGCAAAGCCGAAATCAATCATATTGTATCTGGCTGTACAGGCATAAAACGGACGACAGGACAACACCCTGGCGGGCTTATCATCGTTCCTGAAGGTCATAGCATTTATGAATTTTGCCCGATACAGCACCCCGCAAATCAGAATAAATCGGGGATTATAACCACGCATTTTACTTATCATTCCATGGAGGGGACGCTCCTAAAACTGGATATTTTGGGGCATGATGTTCCCACAATATTATTTTTGCTGCATAAGTTTACAGGCATCGATCCGCAGACCGTACCGCTAGATGATAAAGACGTTATTGCATTTTTCACAAAAGCACAATCGCTGGGTCTGCCCGAATTTGGTACAGGGTTTGTACGACAGATGCTAATCGAAACTAGCCCCTCTACCTTTTCGGATTTAGTACGCATATCGGGTCTTTCCCACGGCACGAATGTATGGACAAACAACGGTCAGGAGCTGATACGCAATAGACAGGCGACTCTAAAAGAAATAATACCTAGCCGCGACGACATCATGGTCTACCTAATCCATCAGGGCGTAACGAAAAAGGTTGCATTTAAGATAATGGAATCCGTACGCAAAGGGCGTGGCATAACCGAGGAAGAGGCAGCGGAGATGCTAGATTGCGGCATACCTGATTGGTATGTGGATTCGTGCAGGAAAATTGAATATCTATTCCCAAAGGCACACGCCGTGGCGTATGTACTTATGACAATGCGTATCGCATATTTTAAGAAATACCACCCCGAGGCTTTTTATGCAGCTACTTTCTCCATGCAATCGGCAGAATTTGATTATGCCGCTATGTGCTCGGGAGCGGAGATTGCACAAACAAAATACGTGGAATTGAAGGCATTGATAGAGGACAAGATAATTCAGGACACGGCAAAAGACAAGAGTACCCTGGCGATTTTTGAGATAGTGCTTGAAATGTACAAACGGGGTATTAACTTTGCACCGATACACGTGTATAAATCCGATGTTAGCAATTTTAAGCCGACGGCGGAGGGGATACTGCCCCCTCTATGCACCGTAACAGGGCTGGGCAGAAGTGTAGCGGAAGCGATAGTCAATGCCCGAGAAAAGGGATCTTTTGATACGGTCGATTCCTTCAAAGATCGCTGCAAAGTGAACAAGACGGTTTTGAATCTATTGCGTAAATACAACGCTTTGGACGGCATACCCGAAACGGATCAGATAAGTCTTTTTGAGGGTGCGTAAAAAGGGGGGATAATAATGCCGTTGATACTCTCTAAAGTGGGGGAATTTGAGCTTATAGAGAAAAAATCGAGATTTTTGGGGAGTTGCAGTTCGGCACAGTCCTCTGAGGAGGCTTTGGCGTTTATTCAGGCCATAAAAGCGGCTCACAAAGAGGCTAATCATAATGTGTTTGCCTATTCGATAGCCGAAAGCAACGTAATTAGATTTAACGATGATGGCGAACCCAAGGGAACGGCGGGGATGCCTGTTTTGAATGTATTTGAAAAATCGGGTATAATCAACTATGTTTGTGTGGTTACAAGATATTTTGGCGGTACTCTGTTGGGGGCGGGCGGGCTTGTTAGAGCATATACAAAAGCGGCAAAAGGGGCGTTGGAGAGTGCGAATCCTCAGGAGTTGCTTATTTATTCGACCTACATCGTTACTTGCAGCTATGCCAACTTAGACAGAGTCAAATACGCCTTGGACAAATTTGGTGCAGAGGTTTTAGAATGGCGATATACAGAAGTATGTCAGGCAACTGTACAATCACTAAGCACTTCCAATTTATCAGGTTCTGACATTAATCAACTGGCGACGATAGATATGTTTTAAAACCGTGGGGAGCCAGCCCCCGCACCCCCGCAAGGGGCTTCTCGTCAAGCCTCTTGACCCGTTCGTTTTTGTATTGGCTTTGCCTTAGGTGCATATTACTTTGCACTTTTTCCCAAAAAACGATATACCAACCTTCACAAGGCGGCTGGAAAAATCCTCGCCATAGCGTTTTGTGTTAATCTGCTCCAAGGCGGATTGTGCATCTTTCTCCAAACCCTCGATACTTTCTGATGATTTGAGTTCAAAAATAAAATTCCCTTCCGCCCGTTCAAGGCAAATATCAAACCGCCCGTCCCCACTCTCCTTGTTAGAAATCGGATATT
>WRKH01000087.1 GCA_009778175.1 Turicibacter sp. | reverse complement strand
ACAGCCTAATTCCTTTGAAACGCAATAAAATCAAGGATTCGTTGCACCGTTACGAGTTTATCAATGCGTTTCTGAAAAAAAGCCGAGAATTTGGCGCACAACGGCAAGCCAGCGAAAAGTTAGCAGCTGGCATCGCCTTAGAAAATTTGGCGAGAAACATGGGATTCACAGATGTTTTGCGGTTCAACTGGAAAATGGAAATCGAGAAATTGGACGCTATACAAAAATATTTCACGCCAAAAGAGATTGGCGGCACTTTGGTTTTCTTAGAAATTGACAGAGACGGCAAGCCCGAGATTATATCCGAAAAATGGGAAAAACCCAAAGCTGAAAAGGGCAAAAAGTCGGAATCCGAAAAATCCGAAAAATCCGAAAATTTGGTGTTAAAAAGGCTAAAATCCGTGCCGGCGGCAATAAAAAAAGAGCCGTACATAAAAGAATTAACCGAAGTCAAAAACTCGCTAAAAGAGCAATTTAGACGGGCGCGCGGCAGTTTGGAGAAAGCCCTTGAAAACGGCGAAGTTTTTCAATTTTCCGAGATTTCGCAACTGACAAAACACCCAGTGATACGCCCCATTATCGAGAAATTGGTATTTAGAAGTGGCGAGATAGTGGGCTTTTTGGCGGACGGCGGTCTGCGGTCTGTGCAGGGCGAGGTGCAGCCAATCGGCGAGACGGACGAGTTGACGATAGCCCATTCTCACGACCTTTACAGCCTTGGACGGTGGGTGGAGTTTCAGCGGTATGCCTTTGACAACGCCCTTGTGCAACCGTTCAAGCAGATTTTCCGAGAATTATATCTCGTAAACGAGGACGAAAAGCGAGAAAAAACGATTTCACGGCGTTACGCAGGGCATCAAGTACAGCCACAGCGAGCGGCGGCGTTGTTAAAGACGCGCGGCTGGACGGTTTCGTATGAAGTGGGCTGGCAGAAGGTTTTGTACAAGCAAAACGTGATAGCGGAGATTTATTCGTTGGCGGACTGGTTTTCGCCAGCGGACATAGAGGCGCCGACCTTGGAGACCATGCACTTTTACGACCGCAAGGAGTACAAGCCTTTGGAAATGTCGGAAATTGACCCAAAAATTTTCTCGGAAATCATGCGAGATATGGATTTGGTGGTGAGCGTGGCGCACGTGGGCGGCGTTGACCCCATGGCGAGCCACAGCACGATAGAAATGCGGGCGGTCATCGTGGCGGAGAGCGTGCGTTTGTTGAAACTTACGAACGTGGAGTTCACGGAGCGGTACGCAAAAATCAAGGGCGAGTATGGGGAGTATTCCGTGCATTTGGGCAGTGCACAGGTGCAGATGCAGGGGCGCGGCGCGTTGAATATTTTGCCTGTGCATAGCCAGCACCGTGGGCGGATTTTCCTGCCGTTTTTGGACGAGGATCCGAAGACTGCGGAGGTTGTGGCTAAGGTTGTGTTGCTGGCGGAGGATGGCAAGATTAAGGACCCTGGGGTGCTTGGGCAGATTAGGTAGGTTGGAAGTTGAGATTTGGGCGAGTATGGGCGGTATTATCCGCCCGTACTGCCGTTGATAAGGAGAAAATTATGAGTTACGATTTAATGGTATTTGAGAAAAAAACCGCTCCGAGAAATCGAAAAGATTTCATGCGTTGGTACGAAAAACAGACCGAGTGGGGCGAAAATCACGGTTATGATAACCCAGCGGTGTCGTCCGAAAAACTAAGAAATTGGTTTATGGAGATGATTGTGGAGTTTCCGACGCTTAGCGGACCGCACGCTCCCACGGACGGCGAAATTGACGATATGGCAGATCCTGCATATTTGACGGATTATTCCGTGGGAAAAGAGGTAATTTACGCCGCTTTTTCGTGGTCGTTGGCGGAGCGAGCGTTTGAGAAAATGCGGAGTTTGGCGAAAAAGCATGATGTCGGATTTTTTGACGTGAGTGCTGAGAATGGCGAAATTGCGTTTTGGGAGAAAGATGTGGGTGGGTCGTGAGGCTTGCTTACTGGGAAATCTTGGGGTATTGATAAATGCCAATCGAGGGTTGGAAAATTTTGTTTGCCTGAAATGTAGGGGCGATATTATCCTACGCAAAACATTGACACGGGGAACGACACAGCGATTTTATTGTTTGCAGATGAATACTCCAAATTCTATGCGTGAAAATGGACGAAAATTTGAATGTAGTGGATTTTTTCCATGAAAATTAAGCCGCCGCAACCTACCATGCCGATTATTAGCAAGGAAACATCGCAAGAAAAACCGCCCGTATTTTGAAAATATGAGCGGTTTTTACCCTATTTATCCGAAAATCGTCATTTGTTCATAGCCAAGGGCGGCTTTTTGCGTTCCAGAGATTTTTTCGTGGATTGAGTGCAATGCGGATTGAGCCTCCTCGTTGGCGTTGTTCCAAAAATCCGTTTTTATCATCATGCGTACCCTTGCTTGATGTGCCCTGCGTTCAGCATCTTCTTCCTCGGCGAGACGTTTGTTTTCCGCAAGCCAATTTTCCAAATCGGATTGCTGTGCCGCCTGTTGCTGGAATGTTGACATCCATTCTTGGAATTTATCCTCATTTTCAGCCATTTCCGCCAACATTTGCGGCGTTATCCGAAACGGCTCTCTTTCGCCAGTCGCACTTGCACCCGAAAAGCCTATAAATCCGCCGCGAAAACCGCCGCCTATCTGATCCAATTCGGCAACCACGACATCCGAGCCCACCACATTTCTGATTTTGTTTAGGATTTCTCGCTCTCTAAATGTGAGATTTGTCGGCTGCATTGCGTCTCGAAGATGTTGCGAATGGGTTAAAAATGGCGAGGTTGCGTTCATTCCTGTTGTTAAGTTTAACATGAAATTTTCCTTTCATTAGGGGGGATTTTGGCTGTGGGTTGGCTTGGCGTTGAGGTGTTTCAGCCAATAAAAACATTGTAGCATGGCGGTTGGGGTTTGTCAAGAGGTTGCGGGATTTTTTTGCAAAGAAGGCAAAATTTCACAAAACGCTAACCTCAAAAACCATCTGCGGCAAATTGCTACTTACCTCCATCCGAAAAGCAACATTCCTTATCCGCTGAAATTCCTCGCCTACAATTTTCATAATTTTCTGCTCTATACCCGCAACTCTGCAATTTTGGCTTAACTTAAACAAAACACGGTTATTCCCAGCCCTTACCTGTTTTCGCATAAACGCCCGAAACTCGTTTGCATTATGCAAAAATAGCGAATTTGCAACAAAATAATTGCACTCAACCGCCGTGCATTGGGGAGCATTTCCCTCGATTATGTGGTCGGTTTCTATGTCAGCATCTGTCAAGTTGAAATAATCGTACCGATGAACGCTTTTTGTTAGGCACATATCAAAGGTAAAATCCGCATGATACGGCTTGCCGTCTATTGCGATAATATTCCACGCATGGCCTTCCATTTGCCCGCTTGCTGGATTTGACGCTTTTCCCGTAACAACAAGGCTTTTTAACCCGACATAATCACAAGCCAATTTTGCAAATTTGGCGATTCCCTCGCAAACGGCTGTATTGTACAAAATCAGCCCCAAAATTGAATAGGTGTTTTTGCCAAAATCCCAGTCGTAGCTGAAATTAGCCAAAATATGTTGGTGAATTGCCAACTCTTTTGTGTAGTCGTCTTGGGCCTTCAGCTTGTCAAAATCTGACAAATAGCCTAAAATATCCCTGTTCCACGATTTTACCAACGATTTTTCATAGATGTAATCTGGCTTCAAAATGTAATGCGTTGCATCAAAAGCTGTCCACTTAAACCATGGTGCATAGTAGATTAGCGGGTTATCCTGTGTAATGGCGTTGTAAATTTTGCTTGCGGTTTCCGATTCTATGCGTGGAATTTTTACCTCGGGTTGGTATTTTAGCAGGGCACGGAGAATAGCCGAATACACGGCTTTTTCTTCGGTGTTTAGTCGGCTATAATGGTATTTTGGGTTGTTTTTGATGAAATCGTGCATTTTTGCTCCTTTTTGGTTATTTTATGGCGAACATTTCGGCAAGCCGTTGGCAAACTGTTCAGTGAAAAAATCGCCATTTGCAAATTCCATTATACCATAATTTGGGAGTCCGTTGGTAAAAATTGTGGCGGTTTTTCAATCTACTCCCACCGAAAAACCACCAACGACACCCCCCAACAAACCACAGCTATCCCCGCCAAAACCCCAATATAAAACCCATTCTCCGCAAACGGCACGCTCCCAGTAAACGTGTTCCGCATAAGCTCCACCGCATACGTCAGCGGCACAAACTGCGAAATCGTCCCCATCGCCTCGGGAAACGCCCCCATCGGCATGGTCGTGCCCGACAAAAACGCCACAGGTATCAGTATCGCAAACCCTATCGCCGTTACCTGCTTGACACTCTTGCACAGGC
>WRKH01000086.1 GCA_009778175.1 Turicibacter sp. | reverse complement strand
CGCCCGTTTTCCAAATCTCCCAAAACTATTCAGCACCCAACTCCTGCAAAAATTCCACCGCAACCTCCAACGCATAGGCAGGGTCAACCATAATATCTGGCCACAAAACATGAGGGTCAGCGTTGACATCGGCTCGCATAAAATAGCCATAAGAGGCCTCAAGATACAATTCGGAATACGGCAAAGTAAGCCGCACCATGTTCCCGAACATATTAGGGGAATTTCGGCTTGGGCTGCCGATAATGTTGCCAAATCCGCCGTCTTGCACCCACCAAGCGAACCACGTAGCCGAACTATATGTGTACACATCGGTAAGAACGGACACAAAAACATTATTCGGATTGCC
Organism: Turicibacter sp.; assembly: GCA_009778175.1. Classification (GTDB taxonomy): domain Bacteria; phylum Bacillota; class Clostridia; order Lachnospirales; family WQUN01; genus WRKH01. The sequence goes on along the minus strand of WRKH01000086.1, from coordinate 3,909 downwards.
GTTTTCGGGCATATCCCATTCCAAAGTGAGATAATCCACGCCAAGCAAGCCCCATATAGGAAAATCAAACCTACTGTGTCCACCATTTGCAACTGAATTTGCCGCCAAAGGATTAACACGGTGGACAAAACTACCCAACGAAAAATCAAGCCCCATAGCCTCTAACAAACGCTCCCCCGCAGCACCGTTGCCGCCGCCGTTGCCGCGCAGGTCTATGATAAAATGACGTGTGCCGTTTGCCACGGCTTGCGAAATCGCCGCCGCTGTTTCGGTTATGTGGTCGCCCACAACAAACATACGAAAGTCAATGTAAAAAATATCGTCAATCATCTCGTGGCGGATAATAAAATCATTTGCCAAAAAATTAAACACACCGCCACCCCAGAGAGGCAGGTCGGTATACGGGAAAAACCTTGTTACTACAGCACCGTTTTCATACAATGTTAAGGCTATCGAATCCTCTAAAACCTCGCCGCCCGCCCTTTCAATGTTGCCTGAAAACCGTGAAAAAGAGGAATAATTGAAATCTCGGTAAAATTCATTTTCGTGAAAATAGTATCGGTCGATTATGGCGATAATCTCAGCTACAGGAATTCCGCCAATTTCCAGCACTTGCGAGCCATCTTCCAAAAAGAAATTTCCATCTTGCACCGTCCAAGATACATCAAGTATCCTGCCTTGTGCAAGACGTTCCAGGCTGCCGTGTTCATTACGTATGGATACGTTTCCGCTCATATGTCCGTCTTGCAGCGTGGTAATGTACCGCATGGCGGCAAAACCGAAGTCCGTAACGGTAATATCGGGGCGGCTGGCGTATTCCAAAAACCACTCACGAATTTCTTCGTAATCGTCCGGCAAAAGCCCGTAAACTTGGGGGATAGGCAAAAAAATAGGATGTGCCAGTTCTGTTTGCTGCACCAGATGTACCGCATCACCCGCAAGCCCGCTCCGTGCGAGTTCTTCAGCTGTAAATGTTCTCGTCCTCATTAGAGATGCGTCCACGGAATGAGGGGTAGGCCTGCCCATTAGCAGCCAAAGGGTAAAAAACGCTCCTGCAAAAATTACCACTACACTTGCCACGGCAATCAAGGCGATTTTTCGTCCCTTGTTGCCAACTTTCTTATTTGTGTCCATTAAAACACTCCTTCTATAAGCTACATACCGCCGAATCCTGTAAACGGCGGCGAGGCATTAAAAATTTGCCCAACGCCCACAAGTATATCACAATGTTTTCAGGATTGCAAAAAAATTTGGAAGTGAGGATTTTGCTCAACTTCTACAAACCCAAACAAACTCCCGTTGTCAACCGCAAACTATTTTTTCACACCTATCTTTTACTTGCACTAATTTCCCGAAACTGCTATACTTGTAAATGTCAGTTGTGCTTGCAACACTTGCGTCTATCGCTAGAGAGGTTATAATTATGTCAAAAATGCTAAAATCCCGCCGTTTCGGCTTTACAGACTTTTGGAACGATTTTTTTTCGCATATCTATGTGGAGGAGGAAATCGCAGGAACAAAAATGGTTCGCCATGTACTAGATTCCTTTCCAAAATGTCGGGTAGTCCCTATAAAACACTATAAAGACGTGTTCAATCGTGCGGGGCAGGAATTTTTAATCCAGAAATATAGCCCAAAGCTAATTTTAGCGAGCCGCAAGGAGAATTTTCTGTATGAGGGGGCTTCCGTTTGCGAACGATACGGACATTCCGAATTTTACTATACCACGCTGATGATGAATTGTCTCTACAACTGTGCATACTGCTATCTGCAGACCATCTATCAATCTGCCAATTTAGTGGCTTTTGTAAATCAATCCGATTATTTTGCTGAGATAACAAAAGTAACAAAATCTATGAAATCCGCATATATAAGCCTTTCCTATGAGACAGACCTCCTAGCGTTGGAACATATCTTTGGCTATGTAAAAATGTGGGCGGAATTTGCTGATAAGAAAGATAATCTCATATTTGAAATACGCACAAAGAGTGCCAATTTTAGTGCAATAGAGACGATAAAACCGCCTAGCAACATGATTCTCACATGGACTATGTCTCCACAGCCTATCATCGATGAATTTGAGGAGGCGACCCCGCCTCTAATCGATCGCATAAAAAATGCGGCTACTGCAATCTCTAAAGGTTGGCAAGTTCGATTGGCTTTTGATCCCACATTGACTCTGCCCAATTGGGAAAATAATGTCAGAGCCATGATAGAGCAAATTTCCGAACACATAAACATAAAGCAATTACATGATGTCAGCATTGGTGAATTTCGTATGTCGGATGCACAGTACAAAAAGCTGAAAAAGATGAGACCGCAGGCGAGCCTTTTCAAAAATGGCAGCGAAAAAAACGTCAAGCCATTCATAAAAGATTTGTTGGGGATTTCTTAGAATTGAACACGCACTACAAATTATCTTGACACACCATCAAAATCATGTTACAATAACAAAAACTGGAGGATACACCGTATGATAGAACTGCTAAACATGGGCTGGACTTCCGACCGCCACACCGATCTAAACAATTTGCTGGGTCTCGAAATCCTAACGCAAGTACGAATGAGGGTGCTACAGAAAAAATCCTTTTATTCTCAAGGGACAACCCGTCTTGTATATAGCGGAGCGAAATTTAGCGATTTGGCAGAATTATTCAATGCCAACGATTTTCCAACCTCTCAATCTTTACACGACTTCTACTCCGTAGAGCCCGATATTTTGCTGTTCCACCACAATAAATTCAAAATAAACTCCAACGGCACACTAATTGCGGGCTATCCAGATTTAGTAGTTGAAATTTGGTCTGAACACAACACAGAGCAAGAGAAGCGTTTTAAGAAAATGCTCTACGCAACGTCTGGCATTACCGAACACTGGTATTTAACGCAAAGCGATTTTTACATAGAGCGTTATTTGGGGACGGTTGCGTTGCCGCAACTACATCTATCGGATGTAATAACTACCGAATCGGGTCTTGTTATAGATATGCGAGATTTGGTAAAAGAATGGAAAGTGTAGGAGTAGCAAATATAACAAGAGGTTAAAAATGCGAAAAAGACAGAGAAAGAAAAAGCTGGTAACGCACGATGCGATAATCCAAGTGCTAGAGGCAGACCCCAAAGAGTTAGTCAAATTTATAAACGCCATTTTCGGGACAAAGTACGATCCCGAGACAGCGATAGTGAAATTTTTGCAGAACAAACTGCAACAGCTTATCGATTCAAAGAATGAAGCCGAAGGTAGTATGGCTACTGATTTGAGAGCCGACACGCTTTTTTCCATAAACGGCGTTATCTATCAAATCGAGGTACAAACACAGCACGACAAAACCATGCTATTTCGATTGGTGGAGTATCAGCTAAATGGCTTACTTGCGAATTTGTCGGAATTGAAACTAGATTCAAAGCACAAGACCGACATTCCGCTACCGCAAATGGTAATAATCGCAATAGACAAAAGCGACCAAGTACCCGATTTTTACGAGGTGGAGTACACCAACGCACACACGCAGGAAAAACTGGCACAAAGGTTTCCTGTATTGAAATTGTGGGAACAAACCATAGAGAGTTTAGCACAGGACGGCAAAAAGCTGATGTTGCCATTTTTGGTAAACAGATACAAAGCTGTTTTTGCCAAAAACCCGATGAACGAACAGGCAGCAAGGGATTTTGTCAAGGATAATTTTGAGATTTCGACCACGCTTTCCCAATGGTACGCCGAAAATCAAGTATCCCATGTGGCGTTGCACGAGATGAAAAAATCCCAAACTGCGTTAATACACGGGTTTCTTAACGAGTACATCGGCAAAAATAATCCAGCTAGAAAGGAAGTTGAGGATATGGTAATATTTGAGGAGAGAAGACGCAGACCGAGTAGTGGGGAATTGCTTATAGAGCAGGGCAAGGCGA
>WRKH01000085.1 GCA_009778175.1 Turicibacter sp. | reverse complement strand
GGTTTTACTGGTTTTCGCTTTCTTGCGTAAGTCGGCTAAAAATTTCTTTATTGGCTCTTTGCCTTGCTTGTTCTTGTAAAATTCTAGCTTGAACATTGCCACAACGCCCCCTTGCGATTATTAGTATAACAAGCCTTACAGAGTTTGTCAAGAAAAAACTTCGGCGTTCGCAAAACTGCCTAAAACCACGCAATCATGCCCTTTGCACGGCTTGCAGTTCCGCCGTAAGCATTTCCGCCATATATTCAAAGCCCTGCGTGTGAAAGACCTCGTAGCCGTCAAGCACTTTGCCGATAAAGCCGTATTTATCCAAAAGCCGTGCTGTTTCGGTTATTGGGCGTTCGAGTTCCTCGGCGGTGTATTGCATGACGTAAATAAGCCACAACGCCCGCTCCGCCTCTGTGTGGGCGGTTTTGTGGGATTTTTTCATGTTTTTAACCCCCTAATTGGTTGTTTGTTTTGTGTGAATTTCAATGATTTTAGTATAGCAAGCCTTGTGGGGTTTGTCAAGAAAAAAATCGACGTTCGTCCTCTTTCAACCCCTGCGAAAAAATTCCGCCATTTTCCCCAAAAAATAACCCCTTGCACCTCCTCGCAATCCATGCTATAATAAAATCATAAACAACGGGCAAGCACCATACAGAAAAGAGGTCATTATGATAAAAGGAAGTATAAATCGCATAGATTTAGGCACTTCGTCGTTTGAACGGATAATAGAAAACGGCGGTCTTTACGTGGACAAAACTCGGTTGGTGGAAAATTTTCTAAACGAGCCTAGTCAAGTCCACCTGATAACTCGCCACAGGCGGCTTGGCAAAAGCCTTAACATGAATATGCTGAAATGTTTTCTCACGGATAGGGCGGATTTTAGGCATTTGTTCAAGGGCCTTTATATTGAAAACAGCCCTGTTTGGGAAAAGGCGAACTCCGCACCTGTGTTTTACTTTGATTTTAAGGAATTGACCCAAAAAACCTGCAAGGAAGATATATACGACACAATTTGCGATTACATTGAAACATACTGCACAGGTACAGATTTAAGCAGGCAAACAAAACGCTACCTCAGTGAAAATAAATTTGAAAATGCCAGCGGTCTACGATATTTGACAGAATCCGTCTACCGAGCCACAGGCAAGCGTTCCTACATTCTCATTGACGAATACGACAAAATCCTAATGGACAACCACAACTCCCCACAATACGAGGAAATCCGCAATTTTATGACGTTGTTATTTTCGGCTGGGGTAAAGGGGAATGAATACTTAGAAAAGGCGTTGCTTACTGGCGTTATGCGAATTTCAAAGGAGAGCCTGTTTAGCGGATTGAACAATGTTAAGGTTTTTGACGTGTTTGACGACAATCTCTACACGGACGATTACGGTTTTACGGAATCAGAAATTGACGAGTTGCAAGCACTTGCAAACTTCGACAAGGCGGAGTTGAAAGCCTGGTACAACGGCATTTTGGTACACGGACACGCCATTTACAACACGTACTCTGTCGCAACTTTCCTTGACAGCGGTAAATATGATTGCCATTGGACAATGAGCGGCGTAATGGACATAATCGCAAAATTGCTCAATGAGGAACGCATGGCAACGCTTGCACAGCTACTCAATGGCGAAAGGATTTTACAATCGGTTGATAAACGCATTTCCCTAAAAGGACTTTCGCCAGAATACACGCTTGACAGGGATTTTTACTCATTGCTGGTACAGGCTGGCTATTTGGCTGTGGAAATCGAATCGGCGGAAAGTCCCGAAAATTCCCTTGTTGCCCTTACAATCCCCAACAAGGAACTCATGCTTGCGTGGAAAGATTTTATACTAAAATATGCTTTCAAAGAGCCAACGCCAATCTTGAATATTTTTCGCAACAGCCAAAACGCCGAAAAATTCGCCGAGGATTTGCAGGGCATTTTGGACAACCGAATGTCCTACCACGATTTCCTAAAACCGAGGGATGAACCCACAAAAAGGGCGTTAGAACGCACTTATCAGCAGTTTATGTTGATTTTGTTGTGTGCCTACGGCGATTCCAAAAAATGTTATCCCACGTCAAATCGAGAGAGCGGCGATGGGCGATATGACGTTTTTATTGAACGCAAAGAGGCATACTACATTTTTGAGTTAAAATCGTCGGAAAAGGCGGAGGATTTGGCGGACAATGCGGTGGCGGCGTTGCGGCAGATTAACGAAAAACGCTACGGCGTGGAGTTGGACGAGGATAAGCGGCTTGTTCGGATTGGGCTGGCGTTTTTTGGGAAACAATGTGCGGTGGTTTGTGAGGTTTGAAGAGGGGCGGCTATTGCAAAATCGGTAATCTTCTGTTACAATAATTTTGTTGGGAAAATACTGGAATTTTGAATTTGAAAAAAGGACAGGCGGACAAAACCCCAGAAAAGAGGTCATTTATGATAAAAGGAAGTATAAACCGCATAGATTTAGGCACTTCGTCGTTTGAACGGATAATAGAAAACGGCGGTCTTTACGTGGACAAAACTCGGTTGGTGGAAAATTTTCTAAACGAGTCTAGTCAAGTCCACCTGATAACTCGCCACAGGCGGCTGGGCAAAAGCCTTAACATGAATATGCTGAAATGTTTTCTCACGGATAGGGCGGATTTTCGGCATTTGTTCAAGGGACTTTATATTGAAAACAGCCCTGTTTGGGAAAAGGCGAACTCCGCACCTGTGTTTTACTTTGATTTTAAGGGCTTGACCGTCGAGGACTACAAGTTGCAAATTCAGGAAATAACGGAAAAATACGCCTATTCTTTGTGCGAACCAAAAAATCTTGACGGCTACGCCAAGCGATGTTTTGACCGCATAATCGACGGAAAAATAGCGATAACCGATAGTTTGCGAAAACTAACGGAATTCACCCATGAATTGACAGGCAAGCGTTCGTATATCCTTATTGACGAATACGACAAAATCCTAATGGACAACCACAATTCCCCGCAATACGAGGAAATCCGCAATTTTATGACGTTGTTCTTTTCGGCTGGGGTAAAGGGGAATGAATACTTGGAAAAGGCGTTGCTTACTGGCGTTATGCGAATCTCAAAGGAAAGCCTGTTTAGCGGATTGAACAATATCCTGGTGTTTGACGTGTTTGACGACAATGTCTACACAGATGATTACGGCTTTACGGAAACGGAAATTGACGAGTTGCAAGCGTTAGCGAACTTCGACAAGGCGGAGTTGAAAACCTGGTACAACGGCATCATGGTAAACGGACACGCCATTTACAACACATATTCGGTCGCAACTTTTCTGAAAAATGGCAAATACGACTGCCATTGGACAATGAGTGGCGTAATGGACATAATCGCAAAATTACTCAATGAGGAACGCATGGCAACGCTCGCACGGCTGCTGAACGGCGAACGGATTTTACAATCGGTTGACAAACGCATTTCTCTAAAAGGACTTTCGCCTGAATATACGCTTGATAGGGATTTTTACTCATTGCTGGTACAGGCGGGATATTTAGCTGTGGAAATCGAATCGGCGGAAAGCCCAGAAAATGCACTTGTTGCCCTTACCATTCCTAACAAAGAACTTATGCTTGCGTGGAAAGATTTTATTCTAAAATATGCGTTCAAAGAGCCAACGCCAATCTTGAACATCTTCCGCAACAGCAACAACGCCGAGAAATTCGCCGAGGACTTGCAGGATATTTTGGATAACCGAATGTCTTATCACGATTTTCTAAAACCGCGCGATGAGCCGACAAAAAAGGCATTAGAACGCACTTATCAGCAGTTTATGTTGATTTTGCTGTGTGCTTACGGCGATTCCAAAAAACGCTATCCCACGTCCAACCGAGAGAGCGGCGATGGGCGGTATGACGTTTTCATCGAACGCAAAGAGGCATATTACATTTTTGAGTTAAAATCGTCGGAAAAGGCGGAGGATTTGGCGGACGATGCGGCGGTAGCATTGCGGCAAATCAACGAAAAACGCTACGGCGTGGAGTTGGACGAAAATAAGCGGCTTGTTCGGATTGGGCTGGCGTTTTTTGGGAAACAGTGTGCGGTGGTTTGTGAGGTTTGAGCAGGAGCGGATTTTATCACGTTCTGCCGCAAATTGGCGGGAACGAACACGGGCGGAGCGTAAACTCCGCTTTTTTAACCCCCAAAAATTAATTATTACAAAAACTCGGTTAATTATTACAACATCTCGCACAGCCGCAAAATCCTGCTATAATAATACCATCAAGCGACACCACCCCACAC
>WRKH01000084.1 GCA_009778175.1 Turicibacter sp. | reverse complement strand
TTCAAAATTACCATAAAGGAGGCGGAAAAATGAGAAATTTTACCACAAAGTTAATGGCGGCGTTCGTGGGGACGATTATTGGCGGTTTTTTACTGCTCTACTTTTTGTTCAATATTTTCATGGCGAACCACATCAGAGCAGAGGTGGAGCAGGTGTTTGAAATGGGGGTTAATATGTTTGACAATTTGCATGAAATGCCTGGAAATTTTACTGGTTGGTTCGTGCCAATGCGGCAGTCTGTGGTGCAATCGTCCAATTTCATAATATTAGACCACCAAAACAACGTGGTTTCGCCTTTTGTGCCGTTTTTAGAGGAAGAAGAACAGCGTGAAATTACCACATTTTCCGATTTTTTTATCGCCAATAGCGAGAAATTTCTCGGAAGAGAAATTGTGCGTTTTCATGGCGAAATTGGCACATATTACCTAATGGCAATCGATCAAAATCTGCTCGGTACGCCGATTTTATACCTGCTGTACACCGATGTAACCTCGATTGTAGAGTTTCAAGGCACGATAAACCGAGTTTTAATGGCTTTGCTTGTCGGTTTGGCGGTGATTAGCTTAGCAATTTCTCTGACAATGTCCCTAGAATTTCGCAAATCTATAACCGCCCTGTGCCGTTATTCCGAGATTATCGGAGCAGGCGATTTCCAAAAACTACCGAAAAAACTCAACTACACGGAGTTTTGCACATTATCCTCAAATATGCAGAAAATGGCGAAAATGCTCGCAACTTACGAAAACACACAAAAGCAATTTTTCCAAAATGTATCGCACGAGCTTAACACGCCGCTAATGTCCATACAAGGCTATGCAGAGGGCATTTTAAGCGATGTGTTTTCCGAAAAACAGGCGACAAAGATTATTTTATCGGAAAGCGAAAAAATGCGGGAACTTGTCAAGGGTTTGTTGTACGTTTCTCGGCTAGATAGTGGGCTTGTGCGGTCGTCCGTCCTATATCCTGTGAATATCAAAAATGTCGTGTACGACTGTTGCGAGCGGCTGAAAATCGTTGCAGATGCGGCAAATATCCAGTTTGACATTCATTTCTCGGAAAATGAGATTTTCGTAGAAACGGACGATGAAAAATTGGAGATTGCCCTGACGAACATCTTAACAAACGCCCTAAGATACGCAAAATCTCAAATAAAAATTGATGTGCGATTGGCAAAAGATAGTTTGACAATTCAAATAGAAGATGACGGTGTAGGCATTGCCGCCGCCGATTTGCCGCATATTTTTGAGAGATTTTATAAGGGCGAAAATGGGGTTTCTGGGCTTGGGTTGGCTATAAGCAGCGATGTTGTTAAGAGTTTGGGTGGGGAGATTTCGGCGGAGAATGTGGGGAGTGGTGGGGCTAGGTTTGTTGTTGTTTTGAGGGTTTAGTGGGGAATTAAAATTGGGCGGATGCGGATAATCCGCCCACTATTATGTACACCCTCAAAATAACGACAATTTCCCTCGGAATCGTTGATAAACGGCAATATCGGTGCAAACCACACTACGGTAGGAATTTCCGCCTTTTTCCGAGTTTTCAAAACTTCAACTCGTTCCGATTCGGCTCAATTATGCGGCACAAATCTTCGTCAAAAGTGGTCAAAGTCATTTGCACGACTGCTTTTGTCTTGCGTTAATGCTGTACAGCAGGTCAATATCTCGCATTATTCGGGCAGATTTTGTCAGTATTGCCACTCCAAAATTATTGCGTTTTTCCAAAATTTCTAAACTCTTCGCAAGGGCGAATATCATCTACATAAACAGACTCAGCATTGTCAAATTTTTTTGCATTTTTTAATACAATATGCTAAAATAAAACCATAAACAAGCAACGGACTAAAAAGGAGGAAATAATGGAAATACGAGAAATACAAGCGAGCGATTTGAACGGAATAAAGGCGGTTGTGCGGGACGTTTGGGAATGGGAAGAAGCCTTTGATGACGAGGACGTAATCGATGCCTGCGTGGCAATTTATTTTGCACCTGTCCTGCACGAAGCGACTTTTGGGCGAGTGGCAGTTTTGGACGGCGAAATAGTCGGTGTTATTTTCGGCTTAGAAATCGGTAAACCTGCCGCATATAAGCATATTTTAGAGGATTTAACACCTCACATTTTGCGGCTAACACAGACGAACGATCAGGACAGGCAAGCCATGTGCGACTATATAACGGCTCTGCACACGACTTACGCCGCCCTAATCGCCGACACCGAGCATGAATATGACGGCAGTTTGGATTTTTTCGCCGTCTCGAAAGCCGTTCAAGGGCAGGGCGTGGGAAAACAACTTTGGCAACAGCTAAAATCACATTTCCAACGCCAAAATATCAAGAAAATCTACCTGTATTCCGACAGCGAATGTAATTATCAATTTTACGAGGGTCAAGGTTTTGTCAGGGTGCAAACACAGGAAATGCGAGTAAATTTCGGCGGCGAAGAAGATGTTACGGAGCAATTTTTGTATTCGTGTGAATTAGGTTGACAAAGCTCCTCGATTGCTTGGATTGAAAGGCGTTTTAGCGTAAAGATTATATTTTGCGTGGAAACTAGGGTTGACATTCCAACCCTAGTTTCCTCCGAGCAATTTGAGCAAAATACAGCCCATTCCCCTTGCTAACCACTTCTTCCAAATACCGCCGCCGCTCCGCCAAATCCTCCGCCTTTTCGCAGATTGCCGCCAACCGAAAACACAGCTCCACATATTCTCGTGCGGAATGTCGCTCTTGCAGCATTTTTTCGCATATGTTCTGCAATGGCACAATTTCGCCGTTTTCAAAGGCAAATCGTGCCTTTATAAATTCTAAATTCTTTGCAAAATATCGTGGCGTTGCCCTTTGGGTCGCCAAAATCTGCAAATGTTCGTAATATGCCCTAGCTTGCGGAATGTCGCCACGCTCCAAATTCGCCGAAACCAAGCTGTAAACCGTATTATATTCCCAAATTATCTCCGATTTTATGCCCTTGATTTCCGCCAATAATTTTTGCCAAATCAGCACGGATTGGTCAAATTCCCCCAAATTTAAGTAGGCAACCGCCCTGTTTGTCGCCGTTTCCTTGACTACCCAATTTTCCGCCCTTGGATTATTCGCCAAAAATTTATCCAATTCCGCCAAAAATCGAGCAGGATCGTTTTCCTCGTTTAATATGTGCAAAAGCCGATTATAAGGCCTTAACCGCCATATTTTCAACACAAACCATAGCCAGAAAAATGCCACAACCGCCAGCATAATCAGCTGTAATCTATCCAAAAAAATTGCCACGCTCATAATGTCCATAGGGGCAAAATAGATAAAAATCAAAATTGCCGCAAACAGCAGTACATACAGCGAAAACCTTTTCACGCCCACCACCTCTTTATTTTTATTGTAGCATTTACGAAAAAAATTTGCAAGCGGAATTGGCAAATTTGTGATTTTGTGCTATTATATATTTGTAAATGAATTTTTGGCAGTAATTTAGAGAGGAGCAACAAAAATGTATGAGGTATTGAAAAATCCGCAAAAAATGACAACGGAAGAAATTGAAGCAAAATATGATGGAAAATGGGTATTTATCGTCCAAGCGGAGGGCGAACTCATCACAGGTTGGGAAGAAAACCAAATGCCTGTTGTTGTGGCGGACAAAGAATTTGAAGGCAGCGAAACGGGAATATATCAGCGTTACATGAAAGACCCAAATCTAGTTGCCGTAGGGGATTTATCTTTGTTGCCAAGGGATCCCAATATGTTTTATGGATTTTGGGAGGTTCCTATTGATGACCAAGATTAGTTATAAAAACAAAACTTCCTTGAACATTAAGGATAACCAAGCGTTTATAGACTTATATTCGATTGATAACAGTAACACTCCAGCAAAAAAATTGACTTTCCTGCTAGATACAGGGGCTTTCATGACGACCATGCAAAAGGAAAAGGCAATAAAACGTGGTTTCAAAGTGGTCGAGCCAAAATCCTTTATAATCGGCGGTTTCGGCGGCGGCTCGGTTTTATGTGATTTGCGAGTGATTCCAACATTGCTATTCTGCGGCTACAAAATAAAAGATGCCGTAATTGCCACGCCGAACGCCGATAATATCGCAATAAACGAGGTTGTCGGCATGAATATTTTGGAAAATTTTCAGTTTGGGATTGACTTTGCCCTATCTGAACTGTATGCGAATATTAGAGGGAAATACGTTAGCCAAAAGCCGAAATATCAATGTGGCGAGGTTAGTTTGATGGATTTTGAGG
>WRKH01000083.1 GCA_009778175.1 Turicibacter sp. | reverse complement strand
AGTTGAATGAGGATTCGTACTCCGTCAAGAGTAGCGAATCGTCTTCCAACAGAAACGCACCGTCGCCACGGTATTCTACCGCCATTACAGGGTAGTCCGTGGGTAGCATCTGCTTTATTTTCGGCAAGTCTAAGCCGTAGACATTTAGGGATTTATCCTTGTAATGCTGGCTTAGTGCCTTTGATAGTATATCCTTGTTCGTGTGGGATATGGACATTTAATAACCACCTTTCTTGTTTATTATACAGGATAACTAAGCGGTTGGCAAGAGAATTTTAGAAAGAGGACACAATGAAAAATCAAAAATATTACATTTGAATGTTTTTAGCCAAACGCTAATCAGAATACCCAAGGTAAAATCTGAATTAAAAGGGTTGCTCGATTTGATAAACATCCGTTTGTCGAAATTTATATCTGAACAATAGGCGTATGAATTTCCAACCCTATTTTACTACGCTGTGCGGAATAATCTCTTTGGGATATTGCTAGGAAAAATCTGTTATAACCAAGGGTAGACGTGTTATTGCTTGAGGAGTAACATTTGAGAACGGATGATGTTGTTTTTCTTTTGCCACCTCACGATCGGAATAAAAATTTGAAGGGATATAAAAATTGCAAAATTTCATGGGGATTTTTAAGAGCATTAACAAAAAGTTGGCGGAACGTAATGCACGATTATATAACGCCAGCCTCGAAAAAAATCGTGTCCGTATCAACATAAACGATTTGTCCAACAACGATTTATTAAAAATCAAAAGATTACACCAAACCCAACTTTTAATATTGGACGAATTTGTACGCATATGTAACAAGCACAATTTGGCGTATTTTCTATATGGCGGCACATTATTGGGGGCGGTGCGGCACGGCGGGTTCATTCCGTGGGACGATGATGTTGACATTGCGATGTCACGGGCGGATTTTGATAGATTGGGAGAATTAGTAAGTAGCGAACTGGATAAACGCTATTTTTATCAGACTTGCTACACAGACAACAATTTTCCGTGGTGCTTTGCCAAAATACGCATGAATAATACATACGTAGACGAGCCTAAAAAGCGTAACTTGGATATACATAAAGGCATATTTATAGATATTATGCCACTCGATGTTTTCCCTCAAAATGAGAGACAAGGGCTAAAAATGCTCGAAAGGTTAATCTGGCTAAACAACGTACACGCACGGGATAAAATAATAGCATTTAATCCGTACAGGAGATTAGTTCACAAAATATACAAACGCCTCCCCAAGCGGATAGTTTATAACAGGGTAAAAAAGTTAATCGCCGCAATGCACGATGACCAAAGTAACAAAGTGTGTAGCATTTCCAGTCATTATCGCCCGTTGCAAAAATTGGTTTTTAACAAAGAGTGGTTTGCGGGTTCGGTATCGCTGCCATTTGAAGATAGAGAATACAATACTTTCACGGGCTGGAAAGAATATCTAACATATGTGTACGGCGAGTATATGCAGCCACCACCGCCCGAGGGAATGGTAATGAAGCATTTTGATTCCCGTGGTGTTAAATTTGATGAAAGCGAGTTTGTGCATGGAAACTGACAAAAATTGCATAAGTTGTAAAAATTGACTTCCAATCGATACAGATGCAATAAGGGCAGTGTCGCAAACAAGTGAATTATGAAAGAGGTGTTCCTGATGAAGAAGAGTAATGATATAGGATTTTTCGTAGTGATTGTAGGGCAGAAATGCTCACTTAGGTGCAAAGATTGCTGTAATTTTGCACCATTTGCTCCGCCTGAAAATATGTCTTATAACGTTAATGACCTTACTAGGCAATTACGAGCTGTAACAGAAGTTTTCAGCATTAGAAAATTGTTAATATCGGGCGGGGAACCGTTTATTTATCCACATTTGGATAAAATTATTAAATCATGTCTAGACAACGACAAAATTGCAAAAATAAATATAGCGACAAACGGTATACAATTCCCAACCGTAGATTTGGAATTGTTACGCAACGAGAAATTGGAAATACGTCTGTCGTCGTATCCTATCGTAGAACAAAGAGCCTCAGAGCTCAACGATTTTTTGACGATGAATGGAATAAAAACTTATTTCCATAAATTTGCAAGCAAAATTTCTTTGTGGCACAAATTAGGCGGAGTGGATTGCGAGGCAAGCGATAGAAATCCGTCTGAAATATTTGAAAAATGCGATAAAAACATTTGTTATACATTGGACGATGGTAAAATCGCCTATTGCTCTAGGGCAATTAATGCTTCCTATGTGCAAAAATTTACCCCTAATGAGAGGGATTACATTACAGTTGACGACAAGGATTTTGCGGATAAATTCAAGAAATACATACAAGAGCCGAAATATATGGAAGCGTGTAGATATTGTTACGGATACGACATACCGACTTTTGTAGAGCCTGCCGTGCAGATTAAATAAATTTATGAAAGGGACATTCTTATTGAAAAAGAAATATAAAAAAGGCTATACAACGGGCGTTTACGATATGTTTCATATCGGGCATTTGAATTTGTTGCGTCGTGCCAAGGAATGTTGCGATTCCTTGATTGTGGGGGTAAGCACTGACGAGCTAGTACAGCAAGAGAAGAACAAAACCCCGATAATTCCATTTGCCGAGCGGGCGGAGATTATAGCCGCAATCAAATATGTGGACGAGGTTGTGCCACAGACGGACAAAAATAAATTTGCCGCCTGGGAACGATATGGATTTGATGTGATGTTTGTGGGCGATGATTGGAAAGGCAAGCCGCTTTTTATAGAGGCGGAGGCGAGGTTAAACGCTGTTGGGGTCAATGTTGTGTACTTTGAGTATACGCAAAATATCTCATCTACTAAGTTAAAGGAATTTATTATAAAATTGGAGGCAAGTTATGCGTAATTACGCCTGATTTGCATTTTCGATCTGGACGGAGTAGGAATAGAGTGATAGATTGACAAATTGTTTGCCAACTAGTATAATTACAAGAAAGGGGCATTGTAAATTGTAAAAAGTGAGGTAGAGTAGTCATGGTAGTAGGCAACCCAAAAAAGATAGATTTGAGTACGTCGTCGTTTGAGCGTATGATTGAAAAGGGAAATTTGTATGTGGACAAGACTCGCATAATCGAGAATTTCATCGAGGAGGCGAGTTCGGTTCAGTTGATTACACGTCAGCGGCGGATTGGCAAGAGTCTGAACATGGATACGATACGTTGTTTTTTGACCGACAGGGTTGGCAATCGGCAGTTGTTCAAAGGGCTTTATGTTGAAAATAGCCATGTTTGGAAATATGCGAATTCCTCGCCTGTATTTTATTTTAATTTCAAGGGACTTAATAAGCAGACGTATAAAAAAGCCTTATATTCAATGATTGTGGAGTGCATAAAGAGTTATTGTGAGGTTGAGCAACTTCCAGAAACGGTTTTTGAATACATCACAAATAAAAATGTTGAGGATACGGATGCTTTTCTGCATTTGACAAAAGCAGTCTACCACGCCACGGGCAAGCGTTCGTACTTGCTAATCGACGAGTATGACAAAATGCTAGTGGACAACTACAAAACCGCCGAATACGAGGAAATACGCCAATACGAGACCTTGCTGTTTTCGGCTGGTTTCAAGGATAACCCTTACTTAGAAAAAGCACTAATCACAGGAGTAATGCGGATTTCACGAGAAAGCCTATTCAGCGGACTGAACAACATAAAAGTCTTCGACATTTTCAACGACCGCACGTATACAGACAACTATGGCTTAACGGAAGAAGAAATAGACGAATTGCAAGAGTTCTTCGATTTCGACAAAGCCAAGCTAAAAACGTGGTATAACGGTATAATGATCAACGGTAAGCCCATTTACAACACATATTCCACTATGTCATTCCTTGACGGAATCGAATACAAATGCTACTGGACAATGAGCGGAATAATGGACACAATAGCCGACTTAACAAACGACAGCAGAAGAAAAGAAATCACAAGAATGCTCGGCGGCGAAAAAATAGCAATAACCCTAGAAGAACGCATTTCGCTCCTAGACTTGCTGAACAATGCTGGCGATGAAGATTTTTACTCGTTGGTCGTACAGGCGGGGTATTTGTCTGTGGAAAAACTATCCGCCGAATCCTCAAAAATGCTGTTATCAATCCCGAATATCGAACTTATGAAAGCATGGAAAGATTTTATTCTAAAACGAGTATTC
>WRKH01000082.1 GCA_009778175.1 Turicibacter sp. | reverse complement strand
GGGGGCCAGCCCCCACACCCCCGCCACTTTGTAAAGTGGACAAACTTTAAATTTGCTTTATGGCTATTTAATTTCAGTTTATTCGCCCGCACGTTAATGCTATCGCAAGATATTTGGGTGATGTCATAAACGAGTTGAAATATTAGAAATGAGCGGGTCTGGGAGCGCGCCCCCAGCGGCAAGACGGTCTTGTGCCAGGTGTGGGGCAGAGCCCCACGGTTTTAGGTGTTTCTGAAAAAATTGTAGACTGACTCAGCGGCTTTTATGGTCATGGTGTCTGCCTGCATAAGTTCTTCTACGCTTGCTTTACGTATTTTTTCTATGGCTTTAAAATGCTGTATTAACGCTGTGCGGCGGGTTGGTCCTATCCCTGGTATGTCGTCTAAGATGGAATGTACTTGGCTTTTTGTCCGCAATTTACGATGATACTCCACTGCAAAGCGATGTACTTCGTCCTGAATTTTTGTTATAAATCTAAGCCCTTTTGTTGTCAGGCTAATTTCGTTATTTTGATACATTAGTCCGCGCGTACGATGTTTATCGTCTTTTATCATTCCACATACAGGTATAGAGAGGTTGATGCTATCTAAAACTTTCTCAGTTACACTTACTTGTCCTTTTCCTCCGTCTATCATGATTAAATCGGGTTTTTTGGAGAAATTTTCATCGGCTTGCAAATAGCGGTTGAAGCGGCGGGTAATAACCTCTTGCATACTCGCATAGTCGTCTGGACCTCTTACCCATTTTATTTTGAATTTGCGGTAATCGCTACGTTTTGGTTTGCCGTCTTCAAAAACTACCATAGAACCCACAGATTCAAAGCCCTGTATGTTGGAGATGTCGTATGCCTCTATTCTGGTTATTGTGCCGTCGAATAAATTGGGCAGATTTAGGGAATGGGCAATCTCTTTTTGCGTTGCGATTGTTTGATCTTTTTCACGATTTATATGCGTACCGAATTGGTTCAAAGTAAGGTCTGCGTTACGTTCTGCCAATGTTGCAAGTTTGTGTTTTTCTCCTTTTTGCGGAATGACTATATGAACCTTCCGCCCTTTTAGCTTAGAAAGCCATAATTCTATCGTTGCCTTATCGGTAGGTTCTTGCAGCATTATCAATTCTTTTGGGATAAATGCTACTTCGCTGTAAAATTGCTTTATGAACGCCGATAGAATGTCCGCAGCCTCGCCCACCGCATTTTGTATGGTAAATTGCTCTCGGTCGATTATTTTCCCCATCCTTATGAAAAATACTTGTGCCATAGCTTTATCGTCTTTTTGTGCCAAAGCTATTATGTCCCTGTCATCCAACGAATCGTTTTCAACCTTCTGCTTCTCTGTGAGTATGTTTATCGCACCCAGTAAATTGCGAAGCTCTGTCGCTTTTTCAAACTCTAAGGCATCTGAATATTCCTGCATTTTGCTAGTTAATTGGGCTACCACAGAATCCACCTTCCCCTGTATGAAAGAGATGGCTTCATCTACCATTTTGTTATATTCCTCCTCCGAAATATGATAGTTGCAAGGGGCTTTGCATTGCCCTATATGATAACATAGACAGGGGCGGCTCTTGCCAAAATCTTTCGGAAACCGCTTTGAGCATCGACGCAATGGCCAAATATCATGTATTAGCTGCAAAAGCTCCCGAACTCTCTCGCCGCTGATATAAGGGCCAAAATATCTGCCTTTTTTGTGTTTTCTAAATATGTGTTCGT
This sequence comes from Turicibacter sp., assembly GCA_009778175.1. Lineage (GTDB taxonomy): Bacteria > Bacillota > Clostridia > Lachnospirales > WQUN01 > WRKH01. The sequence goes on along the minus strand of WRKH01000082.1, from coordinate 2,458 downwards.
ACCCATCAGAAGCTATTTTCGAAGAGGGCAGCGAATTTTTATCACTTTGGTGTACATAGAGAATACGCGGCAATACTTCGTCCGTTACCTTTATATATGGATATGCCTTGCTATCCTTTAGGCGAACATTATATTTGGGGCTGTGTTTTTTTATTAATGCACATTCCAAAATAAGGGCTTCCAGCTCATTATCCGTAACAATATATTCAAAATGTGTAATTTTAGCCGCCAAATTGCGTGTTTTCGGATCGACAGTCTCTCTAAAATAGCTACGCACTCTGTTGCGTAATTTAATTGCCTTGCCTATGTATATTATATGGTCGTTTTCGTCTTTCATAATGTACACGCCAGATTTTGTCGGCATTTTTTTCAATTCTTCTGCAATATCGAACATTTTAACCACCTTTCATATATTATAACACTTTTTGTTGCCATTTTAAAGATGGGCGAGCGGCATTTTCAAAAAAACTTGACAAAGGCAAAATGCCGTGATAGAATAGACTTGTTCTAAAACTGCGGAACTCTGCCTAGCCTATTTTTATTAGGCAAGTCTAATGTATCCATGGTTAATGTTAAAATTTTTCAATTTTTTGCAAACAAACGCAAGGATTTTTGCGTATATGTTAATAGACCACTCCCAAAACACCGCATAAAATCACACAACAAAATAAAATATGTAAAAAAAGTGCGGGTCTGGGGGCGCGCCCCCAGCGGGGTGTGGGGCAGAGCCCCACGGTTTTAGGGTTTGGAATCAATTATAGAAAGAAGGTTTTGGAATGAGTAGAAAGCTGACAAAATCGAGGAATGATAGATACATAAGCGGCGTGTGTGGAGGGGTTGCGGAATATTTTGGTATGGACTCCACCATCGTGCGGCTGCTGTTGGCAGTGTTCGTGTTTTTTGGCGGAAGCGGAATCTTTTTGTACATAATCTGTGCAATAGTGATGCCCGAGGCTTCCGCTGATGATGGAGAACACTATGACGATGAAAATCACAATTAACCATGAGAATCTTACTCTTTTGTGATGAACATTATCACCCAGGTCAGGTAGTAATTGATGGAATGTCGCCCCTTAAGGCAAAAGGCTATAATTTTGACATAATAAAAAATGGGCGCGATTTCCAGTTGGGTATGTTGCAGGATTATGAGGTCGTAGTAATGACAAAATGCGATGAGGCAACGCCCGAAGACAGAGAAAGTTGGAAGAGTGCCGAAATTCAACGGGAGTTTGTGGAGTTCGTTGAGAACGGCGGAGGATTGTTGTTCGTGCATAGCGGGCTAGTCGCTGGAAAAGATACAGCGATTATGGATAGTTTGGCAGGTGCAAGATTCAAATGGCACCCGAAAGATTCCGCCGTGTGGGTTGAGCCGATAAAGCCGCACCCTATAGTCGATGGAGTTCGTTCCTTTTGCGAGGTGGATGAACATTATTATTTGGAGAATGTGGCTGATGATGTAGATATAATCATGGCTTCATATTCGCCCAGTCAGGGCGTACCCGAAAAATACGAGAGCGAACCCTACACAAACGCCCCCGCAAAGCTAGAACCAGCGGGCTATGTCCGCACACAGGGCAAGGGACGCATATGCGGACTCACTCCAGGTCATCATCTGCACGTATGGTTAAACGAAAATTTTCAAAAACTACTGGAGAATAGTCTGCAGTGGTGTGCAAACAAGTCGTAACACATGAAAAACGGGCGGATTATCTCCGCCTGTTTTCTTGATTTTTTCAATGTAGGGGTGGGTCTTGCCCGTACCGTTTTTGGCAATCTATAAACCAGCTATGAGGTCTGCCGCTTCTATCAGATTTTGGCAAACAGCATAGACTTGCTTAGACAATTCCTCTGTGGGTGCTATGGTGTCGGGTATCATTATAACCCTTATATCAGCGGCAACGGCAGCGGCTATACCATTTGGCGAATCTTCTATTACTATGCAATCCTGCGGATTCACGTCCATAATCTTAGCCGCTTTTAGGAAAATTTCAGGATCGGGCTTTGAATTAGTAACCTCATCGCCTGTAACAAAGCCGTCAAAGCGATCTATGATGTTTAGCAAACTTAGTCTTTTTGTCATGTTTTTACGGTTGGTAGAGGTTGCCACGCAGCTCTTTATATTCAGTGCGTTCAGTCTATCTAGCATCTCGATTAAGCCGTATTTAATTTTGAGTTTGCCGTCGTTTATGTATTTATCCATATAATCGGCACGTCTTTTCAAAATCAAATCGAAATCAAAGCTACCGTCGCCATAATGTTCGTTCATAACAGCTCTAATTGCCGCTAAATTCCTGCCCATTACCATTTTCGCAAAGAAAGCATCGTCCAACTTATAGCCATAATGCTCCAGTGCGAGCCGCCACGCTTCCTTAGACGGCGGCTCCGAGTCTATCAAAACGCCATCCATATCAAATATAACCAACTTCATAAAACATCCCACTTTCTTTTTTAAAACCGT
>WRKH01000081.1 GCA_009778175.1 Turicibacter sp. | reverse complement strand
CGGGGGTCTGGGGGCTGGTCCCCAGCGGGGGTGTGGGGGCAGAGCCCCCACGGTCTTAAGGAGTGTGTTACTATTACAATTAAGGAGTTGCGAGAGATAAAAAAGCAGAGGAATCGGGAGGCTTTTCTTGTGGAAGGGAAAGCGGTTTTTGATGTGGGTGCGGAAAATATTTTGACGTATGTGGTGGCGGAAACGGTGGCGTTTGAGGGGCGAGGAACGCCTGTTGTGAGATTGTCGGAGCGGTCATTTTTTTCGCTTTCTTCCACGAAAACGCCACAGGAAGTCATTGCCGTTTGTCGAAAACCGTCCCCCAAAATTGAGGACATTTTCAAGTCGGATAGTCCGTTTCTGCTGGTTGGCGAGAATTTGAACGACCCTGGAAATATCGGCACAATAATACGAACAGCGGCGGCGGCGGACGCAACGGGCGTTGTTCTTTCAAAGGGTAGTTGTAGCATTTACAACCCGAAAAGCATACGAGCCACGGCGGGTACAATTTTCCACATTCCCATAATCGAAAATGTCATTCTAGACGATTTTTTCGCACTCTGCAAAAATCGCAAAATAACACTAATAGCCAGCACTCCACACGCCAACCTACTACCTTACCATTTAAATCTAACCGTCCCGCTAGCCCTACTAATCGGCAACGAGTCCAACGGACTTTCCCCTCAAACAATCAAAATAGCCGACCATCAAGTAAAAATCCCAACCTTCAAAAACACAGAATCCCTAAACGCCTCCACAGCCGCCGCAATCCTACTCTACGAAACCCTCCGCCAACGTCTTTTTGGCATCGCGAAGGCTACTATTCAAATTTGATGAGTCCGTCCGCGTTTCGGGAAATTTAAAGTTGCGGGGGCAGTTGTTCAAATTTAAAGTGGCGAGTTTCTGCTGGTTACACTTCGCCTCCAACTCCGTTTGCGTATAAAAATTTGAGAGTGGAGGTCTAAATGACCTCTATATGCCAACGCATTTTCATAACTTTACGACCGTAAACTCTACCACAAAATCGTGCCAGTGTGCACCAAGTCCAACGGGACTAGTTTCCGAAAACTGCATCCGTACACGATACGTCCCGCCTTCGGACGGGGTCGGCAGAAAATCCCAGGGAATTATAAAATTCCATTCTTCACCCGCTGGAACAACGCTAAGCGTAAGGGTAAAGGCAAAATTGTCCAAAAATTCGACCACATACCATTCGCCGTTCAAGAAATATTCTATTGCAAAATTGCCACGATATAGCGAAACCGCACTATTGTTCACAATGTTGACACTAGAGGGTACGCCGTTTGGGAATTTCTCCACAATCTGTACTTTGACGATATCTTGTAAATTTTCGTCTACATTGAGTCTAGGTGCTAATCTTAAGTTTGTTTCAACGAAAATTTCATTGTTTACTTCGCCGTTGATTTCGTAAAAATATTCTGAATCTACAGGAATAACCTCGCTAGTTTTGTTGATTATAATCACCAAAATTACAAACGCAATTATGAAGAACATCGCAATTCCTTTTACATCTCCATTCATGGCGAAAGCCTAAAATGGCGTTATAAGGTTTACTAAACCGTACGACCCGAGCATGGCAGTGTATATTTTGCAACTTCCCTCTTCTTGCTGTGTTTTTCTCAACATCCCCTCGTTCAAACAAGACCGTTCCATTCCATTAAAAAAATTATTTTTCATTTACCTCTAATTCCTATCAAGGGTAATTTGTTTTGCCTATATACTGGCAATCATCATAACAATGCCACCTATAAAAGTTTGCTCACTCCCTAATTTTTTTTGGGGGGCTGGTCTCTAAATTCTTGAGAACCAGCCCCCAATGGGGTTTGGGGCAGAACCCCAGATCTTAAATCCCCAAAAATGGTGCTGGGTTAGTGTGGCGACCTTCTAGGCGTACCTCGAAATGGAGATGGTTGCCCGTGGAAACGCCTGTTGAGCCTACTAGGGCGATTACATCGCCTCGGTTTACCCACGTGCCCTCGGAAACTAGGAGACGAGAGGCGTGAGCGTAAAGAGTGGACATACCGTTGCCGTGATCGATTACTATTGTATTGCCGTAACCGCCGTTCCAACGGGATAAAATAACCGTGCCCGACTCGGCAGCAAGAATGTTTGTGCCGCCAGGGGCTGGAATGTCAATGCCCGTGTGAAATTCAGGACGACGGCTTATCGGGTGTGTGCGATTTCCGTAAGGGCTAGAAACCGTAAAACGACCAGGTACAGGCCATAATAAAGTACCACCCTGCGGGAGACGTACCTGTTGCTGTGCACGACGGGCTGCCTCTTGTGCAGCCGCAGCACGGCGACGAGCCTCTTCCTCTTCTTGCGCCTGCTGAATTGCCGCCGTTATTTCACGATCGGCTTGTTCCAAGGCTCGGATGGAAATTTCATGTGTGCGTGCCTCTGATTCTAATTGTGTCATAAAATCTTCTTTTGCAGACACTGCAAACTCAAATTCCAAAAGCCGCTCCGTATGCTGGAGCTGAAAGCCCTCAATCCGAGTCATATGCACGAAAGTCTCTTCCAATCTGTCAGCGACTTCCTGTTCGGCAATTCGTAAGCGATCCATCATTTCACGATCGCTTCTGGCTATCCTGTTCATACGGTCAACCCTGGTCAGGAAGTCCGTAAAACTGGTCGCTTGCAAGATAACGTCTAGGTATCCCAAAGGCCCGTTCATGTACATGGCACGCAAACGGGTCTTAAGGCGATCGAACTGGTCGTCCAAGTCGTCTCTAGCCACTTCGAGTGCGATTTCCGTCTCGAAAAGGTCTTCTTGAGCGGCTATCAAGGCGTTATTGACACGTTCCAAACTTTCGGAAACCTCGTTTATTTGTGCATCGATAATAGCTATCTCCGCCTCCAACGCCGATACTTCTGCTTGCGTAACCGCTAAGTAACCCCTCGCTTCTTGAGCTTCGTTGCGTATTTCTCGTTGTTCTTCTTGCATTTGCTGTATCGTTCTGGCATTTGCGTGCAAACTCGTCGCCATCATCACAAACGCCAAAATTAACAGTGAAATTCTTTGCTTCATGTAGCTTTGATTCTCCTCCTTTTTTATTTTTTTGGTACATGATTCATCATAGCATATTTAAAGGTAATTTGTCAAATTTTGTCAGAATTTTTTTGGATACGTTTAATTTTCTACACGTGCAAATGCCTCCGAATAGAAAATAGCGAGCCCAACGCCCCGATAACTACCCCAACCACCAGCACAAGCGGAAACAGTACCACAAAAATTTCATAACCTGAGCGGAACTCGATGATTTCGTCCAAAAATGCTATGCTCTGTGCCATCCCTACTGCGGGTGCATAACCCGACCAAACGAGTGCAATCGGTATCAAGCTGCCAATCAAGCCAATCAACATTCCCTCAATCAAAAACGGCCACCTAATAAACCAATCCGTTGCACCCACATATTTCATTATATTAATCTCCGTGTGCCTCGCATTTACGGTTATGCGTATCGTGTTTGTTATGATGATTATCGAAATCAAGCCCAAAATCCCAATTAGCACAATGCTTGCCCATTGCACCATATGCGATATATTGGTCAGCATAACTGCTGTATCTCTATCCACTCGAATATCCTCGATTCCCATAGGGATGAGGGCTTCTAGCGAGCTTGCCACTTCGTCATGGTACCGCAAATCATAAATTTCAATATTAAACGATCTGGGAAACGTATCAATCGGGATACCATCTAGCATATTAGCCCCCAACTGCACAACCGCCTCTTCGAACGCCTCTTCATGTGGTACAAAAACAACATGGGATACATTGTCAATATCCAAAATCGCACGATATATCCCGTGCAATTCTTCCGCATTAACTTCATTCTCGACAAAAACGGTCATCCCGACCGTTCCTTCCAATTGCTCCAAAAACAGCGTTATATTAGCTGCCAAGGAGTAAAAGACCGACACAACCAAAATACAAGATGCCACTGTCAAAATCGATGCCATTGACATCAACCGATTCCTAACAAGCCCTCTAATCGCTTCCCCCAAAAAATACTTAGATCGCCTAAAACTCATCTCTACACCTCTCCAAACCTAAAACCTTGGGGGCTCTGCCCCCAAACCCCCGCCACTTTGAAAAGTGGACAAACTTTAAATTTTTGCTT
>WRKH01000080.1 GCA_009778175.1 Turicibacter sp. | reverse complement strand
GGCCCGATAACACAGAGTGCGACCAGTCCGAAACTATCGTCCAGCGATGCTTTATCACTCCGCACGGATGCGATACCCACGCCCATTGCCAAGATAAACGGCACAGAGACAGGCCCAGTAACCACGCCACCAGAGTCAAACGCCACAGGCACGAAATTATCAGGTGCAAGAATCGCTAAAATTATCAGAATCCCATACGCCGCCACGAGAATTTTCGACAGGCTTACGCTGAAAATAATCCGCAGAACCGCCAGCAGCAGCGAGAAACCAGCCCCCACCGATGCCACGACCAAAATAATCCAGTCGTCAATCCCAGGCACCAATCTAGCCAGCACCCACAAATCGGGTCCTGCAAAGGAAATCGAAACGCCCATCAAAAACGACACTCCGCCTATCAACAGGATTTTCCGAGTATGGGTCATACTCATACCAATATCCGTCCCCAGCGGAATAAGCACCATATCCATGCCCATGGTAAGCAATCCCATCCCAATAACCAAGAGTGTAGCCCCTCCAAGAAAGAGCATAAATTTCCCAGCCGGCATGGGCGAAACAAACAGGCTAAACGCAAACACAATCAAAACAATCGGCAAGATAGCCGACAGCGCTTCCGTTGTAGTAGCAATCAATTTCTCTTTCAACAAACCACTTCCTCTCAAAACCGTGGGGGCTCTTTTGTCAAACCCCCACACCCCCACCAGGGCGCGCCCTGGACTGCACGTTCGCTATTTTTTGTTATCGTGGTTTTTCGTTAATTGGGTCAAATTTGTTGTTGTGGCGGTTGGGCAAAGCTACAAGCCACCAAAAACGAACGTCGGAGTCCGAGGTCATGGATTTCTAAGGGTGCTACCGTGAATATAGTAATAGTCGGCGGCGGATAGGTTGCTTACTATGTCTTGTATTGTTTCGTTGGTGTTTGACACATTTAGGGTAATGCGACCGTTTTCGTGGTGGAATGTTGCCCCTGTCGTCTGTACTTGTGTGCGTTGCCGTTCGATATAGCCCAAATTAGATAACGTATTTAATACTGCTTCTATGCCAGCACCTTCTTCGATTCGCTCATTGCCTGTACGTTCAATATTGTGCAAATCAAGTGCATTTTGCAACACACGCACGGATTGTATATCACTACGCAATCTTGCTCTATCTGTCGTATTCAAGAAGTTAGGGATCAGGATTGCACCTATTATCGCCACAATCGCAAGCACGATAATAAGCTCTATCAGTGTAAAACCATTTTTCACTTTGTAAAACTCCTTTTTTGACATTTTTTCAACATCACGGACATTGCTCATCAAATTTCTTGCATCCGTCCGCGAACTTTTAACATTGCGAACATCTCAAATTTTTGTATCTGCCCGCATTTTTAACATTGCAAATATCTTTCGTAGGGGCGGATAGAATCCGCCCGCAACCGCTAAAACCAACGAATTCGCTGGCAATCGCCAAAACCGCTGGCGGATAGATAATATCCGCCCCTACATTTTATGCAACCGTATAACTCAACTCGGTAATTTCAGCTTTCACAGCGTCGAGTTTGCTTTCCTCGATTTCAAATTCCACCAAATTATTTTCATACGAGGCACTAACATGAGCCGCCCCCAAATCCTCCAAGGCGTTTTTTACTGCCAACTCACAATGCCCACACGACATTCCTGTTACTTTCAAACTAAATTTTTTCATACCGCTCACCTCCTCTTTTTAACATCGCGAATACCGCTAATCAAATTTTTCGTATCCGTCTGCGAATTTTTGCCATTGCAAAAAATCCTACAAATTCACAATATTCTTCGGCTTGCCGTCAATGAACGCCTTGATATTAGCGGCGGCTATATCCAAAAGTGCTATGCGTGCGTCCCTCGGTGCCCAGGCTATATGCGGAGTTATAAAACAATTCTTGGCTTTAAGTAACGGATTTTCAGGCAAAATCGGCTCTTTGGAGACCACGTCCACGCCAGCGGCGTAAATTTTGCCGGTGCTTAACGCCTCTGCTAAATCGGTTTCCACTATCAGCGGCCCACGACCTGTGTTTATCAAAATAACATCGTTTTTCATTTTCGCAATGCTGTCCTTGTTGATTATGCCCTCGGTTTCCGCATGAAGTGGGCAATGCAAGGAAATAACGTCCGATTTTCCCAATAATTCGTCCAAAGTCATAAATCTCACATTCGGCACTTTTTCTTTCGGCACGGTTCTTGTGTGTGCAATGACTTTCATTCCGAACGCCAACGCAATATTAGCCACCGCACGGCCTGTGCTGCCGAAACCGATTATCCCCATCGTTTTGCCATTCAAGAGCAACAGCGGATAATCCCAAAAGCAGAAATCAGGGCTGTTCTGCCATTTACCCAATTTTACCATGGTGTCGTGATGTCCAACATTATGGCAAATTTCCAAAAGCAAGGCAAAAACAAGCTGAGCCACGCCAGCAGTCGCATAAGCAGGGACGTTAGCAATGGGAATTTTCCGTTCCGTTGCCGCCGCCACGTCCACGGCATTATAGCCTGTTGCCAACGTGCCGATATATTTAATATTCGGACAAGCCGCCAAGACTTCCGCCGTTATCAACGTCTTATTAGTAATAACAATTTCAGCGTTTCCAATTCTTTCCGCCGTCAAATCAGGCGGTGTGCGGTCATAAACCGTAACTTTCCCTAATTCTTTAAAGGCACTCCAACTCAAATCCCCAGGATTCGACGTATGCCCATCCAAAACAACTATATCCATAAAAATCTCCTTTTTTGACGTTTTTTTGACGTTCGCAATTTTATGTTACCATGGATTTCCACTAATCGTCCCAAATTTGTAGCAGTTAGCGGAAATCCACGGTAACATCAAAAACGAATTTTTTTGACGTTCGCAATTTCTTGTTACCATGACTCCCACCAATCGTCCCAAATTTGTAGCAGTTAACGGAAATCCACGGTAACATCAAAAACGAATTTTTTTGACGTTCGCAATTTCTCGTTACCATGACTCCCACCAATCGTCCCAAATTTGTAGCAGTTAACGGAAATCCACGGTAACATCAAAAACGAACGAGCGGGTCAAGGGGCGCGCCCCTTGTGGGGTGTGGGGCGAAGCCCCACGGTTTTAAATGTCAACTTCAAAGGTTAACGGTATGGTGATAGGGTTGCCGTTGTTGTCTGTGAGGGTTAAAAATAGCCTGAAATTTTGTGGGGGCGTTTGTAGTAGATTTACAAATTGTAGGGTTGCCCTGTTGTCGATTACCCAAATGTGAGTCGGTACAATAATCCATTCCGATAACTCCGTCATGCGTATAGGGTGTAATCCTGCTGGTACGCCTGGTAGGTTGAGATGTACCTCCGCCATTCTGCCGAAGCCTAAATCCGTGAGAGGTGGTGCGGCTGGTGGTACAAATGGCATCGCCGAGGAAAATACAGTAAAAGGTGCGTTTGTATAATGTGTCGGCACAGGACTCCTGTCCTCCCACTGCAAATTCCGATAACTATCCGCAAAATCCACAAAAAATGCCGATACAACTACATTCCGATTGGGCATTATAAAACTCGTTTCACGCCGAAACCGATGCTCCAACGTACCAAATTCATTATCCCAAACATCAAAACTGCGGTTGCGTGCTGGGATTGCGGAAATATTCAACACCTGCCCAGCGGCAAAATGTCCAACAACAACCTCCGCCGCACCGCCGTCCCCAATAGCCACGATTCCGCCGCCGTACGCCCTTACAATCAGACTAAAACTATTCTCGTCCACATCTTGCTCAACATCGCCGAAAATAGCCGTTACAATCACATTGTTATTGGGCATTATAAACGTCGTTGTCGCACTCAAATCGTTAATCGCCTCGCCGCTGGAATATGACCAACGATAGAAGAAATTGCCAGCGTTCGGCACAGCGGCAATCGTAATTTGGTCGCCAAAAAAGAAATTTCCGCTCCGCTCCTCGCCAAACGTACTATTCCCAATGGCAACGCTACCATTCCCAACAACCCTAACCGTAAGCGTATAAATCCCAGCCGAACTAGCCTCAACACCAATCGGCACAAACAACAAAAACAACATCAACAAAACTATTTTTTTCATAAAAACACTCCTTTAAGACCGTGGGGGCTCTGCCCCC
>WRKH01000079.1 GCA_009778175.1 Turicibacter sp. | reverse complement strand
CATATTTTTGACTTAAAAATTCCTTGCGCTCCCAAAGGCTGTTCCCAGCGAGTGGAAGTGCCTGTACGCCGCTGATTGTCTTTTTTCGCACCGCACAGAGAATAGTATAGCATGGTTGGGTTGGGTTTGTCAAATGATTTTTTTGATTTTTTCTGCGACTTTACAAGCCAAGCAGTTGGCGTTTTTTCGCCTCAAATTCCTCGGCTGTGATTATGCCGTCCTGTTCCAGTTGCTTGAATTTGCGGAGTTCGGCGGTGGGGTCGGGTGGGGTGGATTGTGGAGTGTTTTCGTGTGGTGGTGCGTTTTCGTGCAATTCGTCCAGATAATCGTGCAAGGCTTGGGAGATTGGTTTGGCTAGATTTGGGGCTTTCATTCGTATTGTGAGCTTGCCCCTCTTTGTGTCTATAAATAGCCTGTCGTCCTTGAAACCCACGTCGATTATTTCCGTTAGTTGTAGCTTTTTGAGGAACGACGGTTTGCCGTCCGTTAAAATTCGCACAATTCCAGCATGGCTTGCGTAAATAAAACGCCTGTTTGTAAGTGCAAAAGCCGTGTCGGATAGTTCCCTGCCTGGGTCGCCGTATGTGCCGCTATATGGCACTAAAATCTCCTCCTTGGCGGATAAATTGTCAACCAAGGTCTGAAAATTTTCGGAATCGTTGCCCCGAAAGGCTGTTCCTAGCAAGCGAAAATACGCCTGTACGCCGCCGATTGTCCGTATTCCGCCGTCTAGTTCGGTTTGTAGCTGTTCCTCTATTTCTTTCGCCAAATCTAGCAGTTCGGCGGCGGTCTTAGCCCAGACTTGCAGCTCTCTATCGCTGTAATGAAAGCCCAATTTTTCGGCACAATTAAAGCAAAGTTTCCTAATATCCGCCGTTGTGTCGTAATATAACGCCACTTGCTGTTCGCAAATAACGCAAAATGGCTGCAAGGCGGCTTGTTCGGCTTGCTCTTGTGGGGACGGTGGGTTGCGAAATCGGGCGATTAGGTCGGTGTCGCTTGTCCTGTTTATGAATGATGTGTTCGGCGTTGTGGTGGGAAGCCCCATTTTATCGCAGCATGGTATGCAAATTCTGTTGCCGTCCCCTGTTCGGTACGAGGAGATTTTTCCTGTGGGTTTGTTGCAGGTTATGCATGGGTTTTTTTTGAAAATTGGCATTTTTATCACTCCTTTTTGGGGATTTCTCGTGGTTCTTGCACATATAATTCCGTGATTGCAGCTTTGTCGTCTGCATCCGTTACGATAAATGGGACGGCACGTGTCCGCAGAACCGTTCGTATAAACATATTTACCGCCGTTGTCGCTGTTAGCCCAACATTATCGCAAAATCCGTCAAATTCCTTACGAACCTGCTCATCTACTCGGACGGTTAAATTTGTCGTTACCGCCCGCACTTTCCTTTTGGCCATAATAGCCCCCTTTCTTCAACATCGGGCACAGTTTTGTACCACACAAAAAATAGTCTACCACAGATAAAAATGTTTGTCAAGAAAATTTTTGTGAAATTTGATAATATTTTTTTGTGGCTTTTTTTGGCGAAACACTGGCGTTGGCGGGTTGGCGGACGGTCGCACATTCGGCACCCCTGGAATGACCACTTGCCCGCCCGTTACGTTCGCCAACGCCAGCATAGGGGTAAGCACCATAGCCAAGCCACTCATAAAGACAGCCAGCCCTAGCACTGGATTTTGCGATTTTTGGATACAATTTTTTATTTTTTTGACATGGGTTTGAAAATTTGGTAAAATTAAGTATCACAAAAAATCGAAAAGGAGCGGCAGTTATGAGTGAAGTGAGGTACGATCCCGCACGTGTGAGGGAACTGGCAATCGAGAGTTTGGGCGACCAGTTTGTAGATATGTATATTATGGAGGTACCAGGTTTCGGCTTGCGGAAAATCTTCATTAAGACAAAGGACGAATTGGACTGGGAAGATGTTTGGGATGAGGGGAATAATAAAATATCGCCGTATTTCCACGAATTGTACGGTCATGGGGTGCAAGTTCACCTCACACAAGGCTTGAAAGGGGAGGTTATATATGTTAAAGACGGAGTTCCTATCGAACAGGAGTTACATTGACAAATTCATCGAGGCGAATAAAGAAATATTAAGATATATTTACGTCATAAAAATAGCGAAAGATGAATGGTTTGCCTGGGCGGTTTGCGAGGACGGCAGGACGTTGGAGTTTGATATTGGCGTGTTGGCTATCCGCCCGCTCGACTGCGAAGTTGAATGGTCATTCAACCCCGACAATGGGCAAACTGTGGCGGAGTTAAGGGCAATGAAGGAGTGTGGATTCCTTGAATAAGGCTAATTTTCGAGCCTCGGTTGACCGTGCCTTGCATTTCTACCGCCGACATTTGGTAGCGGATTCCGACCAAAGCAGGGCAAGCGGGGCTTATTATGCCTGTTATCATGCCGCCGTCGCCGCCGTGGATTTAAAGGCGGATTTTGCGGTGCTACAAAAGGCGGAAAATGCCTCGTACCATGAGGCTTTGCGGAATATTTATTCTCGCTACTACGGCAAGCCCACAAAAAGTAATAAAAATAAACCGCAGATTGTTGCCTACAAAGTCAAGGCTGCTTTGGAGTTGTGGCATGATGTTAGAATTGCCGCTGATTATGTCGTGTTCCATGAGGATTTTGGCGAGCATGGCATAAATAAAACTCGGCAATATATCGAGCATATGGTGTACTTTATTGAAACGCATTTGAAATATTTTGCGGATAATTTCCCGCAGTTGTTGGCGGAGGGGCAGGCGGCGGAGATTGCGGTTTTGTCGCCGCCCGTTGGATAGAAATCGAAGGAGTGAAAATTATGAGTGAAGTGTTATACGATCCCGCACGTGTTAGGGAGTTGGCAATCGAGAGCTTGGGCGACCAGTTTGTGGATATGTATATTATGGAGGTGCCAGGTTTCGGCTTGCGGAAAATCTTCATTAAGACAAAGGACGAACTGAGTTGGGAAGAAGTCCGCATCGAGGGAATGAATAAAATATCGCCGTATTTCCACGAGTTGTACGGTCATGGGGTGCAAGTTCACCTCACGCAGGGGCTGAAAGGGGGTGTTGTATATGTTAAAGACGGAGTTTCTAGCGAACAGGAGTTACATGGATAAATTCATCGAGGCGAACAAAGAAATATTAGAACACATTTACGTCATAAAAATAGCGGACGATGAGTGGTTTGCCTGGGCTATTTTCAAGGACGGCAGGGGGTATGACTTTAATATTGACGTGTTGCCGCCGCTCTCGGTCGATTGGCATATTGATTGGTCATTCAACCCAGTCGATGGCGGGAAGGCTTTGGCGGAGTTAATGGCAATGAAGGAGTGTGGATTCCTTGAATTTGAAGACAACTAATTTTAGGCTGTCGGTTGGTCGTGCCTTGCATTTTTACCGCCGATATTCGGTAGCGGATTCCGACCAAAGTAAAGCGAGTGCGGCGTATTACGCCTGTTATCATGCCGCAATCGCCGCCGTGGAGTTAAAGGCGGATTTTGTGTTGCTAAAAAAGGCGGAAAATACCTCGTACCATGAGGCTTTGCGGAATGTTTATCCTCGTCATTACGGTGCGCCCACAAAAAAGAACAAAACCAAACCGCAGATTGTTCCCCACGATGTTGGTAGTTCTTTGGAAATATGGCATAACCTTAGGATTAAAGCGGATTATTTCGTATTTGACGAGCAATTTGACGAAAAGGACATAAATAAGACTCGGCAGCGTATCGGGCATATGGAAAACTTCGTGAAAGACCATTTGCAGTATTTTGCGGATAATTTTCCGCAGTTGTTGACAGAGGGGCAGGCGGCGGAGATTGGCGGAATATTACATCCGAGGAGCTTGAGTTGAAGAAACGGCAGTTGTTGAGGGCTTAGCAGAGGGCGGATATTGTTCGTCCTTTTCTCCGTAATTTATCCGCTATGTAAGACTTGCGGCGGTTGTCAAGCGGCTTGGGAAAATTCGCAAGCCGATTTCACGCCCCACTCACTTCTCCAAATCAAACCCCACAAAAAACTCAAAATTCTCCACAAGAAAATCTAGGACACGCCTGTCGTTCCCACCATAAAAAACAATC
>WRKH01000078.1 GCA_009778175.1 Turicibacter sp. | reverse complement strand
CTTTCTTTTGGACTTTTTTCTGCCTATTTAATGCTTTTTGCAAGTGGTCTTTTTCTGTTGCTAGGTTTATGAATTTCCTTGCAACGACAGTTCCATCACTTTGCATTATCGAGCAGACAGCATTATTGTTAAGCCCTAAATCCACGGCACAGATATTTTTTTGATTTATTGGTACATCAGCAAGTTTTACATTTGCCTCGAATGGGAACGTCAAAAACCACATTTTCCCTTGCCTTTTTAGGGTTGGTACAAGTTCCCGGGATAGAGTGCAATTTTTGTCTATGTACTTTACATCTTGCTCTCGCAAGTTGATATTTAGCCAAATCCAGTCGTTTTTGTGGAAAATTTTTACTTTGCAGGTGTTTGTGCTTGTGCGAATGTAGCAATTATCTTTGTAAAAGGTGGGCATTACGTTTCTAGCGGTCGTTAATGTCGGTTTTTTGCCCTTTTTATCGCCGTTTTCCCAGTTTGCTAGATTGCTTGTATATGATGAGTACGCTCCTATTGCTTGTTGTATTGCGGCTCTTCGTAAGTAGGACGGCATTTTGTGAAAATTCACGCTAAAATCATATTTTACGTTGGGGTTTTTGATTGTTTTGATTGTTAGACTTTCCACGTAATTATTGCGTTTTTTGGCTGTCAGCTCTTGGATTGCTTGCCAATGCTTATCACAAACGTCAATAAAAAAGGCAACCGCACGTCTGTAAATTTCTACTGTGCCGCTGAAAATGTTGTTGTAGTGTTGTATTTTTATTTTGTATGACGAGACTATTTTCATGCTGTTGCCCTCGTTTCTGTCTTAGTTCATTCTAGCATACTTGGAATTTATTGTCAAGGTCTACTCCAAAATTTTAGCATTTCGCAAATTTCCGCCTTGACTCACAAGCTAAAGCTTGTGGGATTGCGGCTAGTGTTATTTTCAACTTGCACTTACACACATTTTAGTATAAAATCTTATATGTAAATTGTCAAATAAATTTTGAAAACCGTGGGGCTCTGCCCCACACCCCGCAAGGGGACAAGCCCCCTTGACCCCCAACTTTCGTTTTTGATGGCTCATGGATTTCCGTTAATTATTACAAATTTGTAGCGATTGACGGAAGTCCAAGGTAACAAGAAAAGCGAAAGTGCAGTCCAGGGCGCGCCCTGGTGGGGGTGTGGGGGCAAAGCCCCCACGGTTTTGGAGGGGGTTAGTATGGGAGATTATTTGGCTGTTGATGTTGGTGCTTCTAGTGGGCGGGTTATGCTGGGGCGGTTGGTGGATGGCGGTAAGATTGAGTTGTGGGAGGTGCATCGGTTTTCAAATGGCTTTGTTAGACAGGATGGTGTCTGCTGTTGGGAAATCGATTCCCTGATCGATGAAATCTTGACCGCACTCGTAAAAGTCAAACAAATGGGTGTTTTAAGCTGTACCTTGGGTATAGCTACGTGGGCAGTTGATTATGTTTTGGTCGATAAGGACGGCAAAAAAATAAAAGAGGCAGTTTCGTATAGAGACGAACGTACGCAAACCGCCGCAAAAAAAGTTTCGCAAATTATTTCGCCCGAGCTGCATTATGCAAAAACGGGCATACAATTCCTTGAATTTAACACCATCTATCAGCTGTATACAGAACCGCCAGATGTTATGAAAAAAACCCGCCATATCCTTATGATTCCCGATTATCTGGGTTTTTGCCTAACGGGCGTTGCCGTTACCGAATACACAAATGCCACCACCACCGCCCTTTTGGACTACCAAACCAAGGATTTTGACGATGAATTGCTAAAAATTATCTCCGTAAATAGGGAGCAATTTGCACCGTTTGCCGAGGCTGGCAGGGTTTTGGGCGACATTTTGCCAAAATTTCATAATAGCCATGACCTGCCAAAATGTACCGTAATCGTCGCCGCTACGCATGATACTGCATCCGCTGTGGTCGGCACACCTGGATTTGGCGATGATTGGGCATTTCTTAGCAGCGGTACATGGTCGCTGCTTGGCGTGGAATTGGACAAAGCTATAGTCAATGATAGAGCAAGAAAGGCAAATTATTCCAATGAGGGCGGGATCTGCGGCACATACCGTTTCCTGAAAAATATTATGGGTATGTGGCTCATACAGGAAATACGCCGCCTTTTAAATGCCGATTTGCTGGATTTGCTAAAACAGGCGGAACAAGCCGTGCCATTTCGCTCGCTGATAAATCCAACGGATTCCGCCCTGCTCAATCCCCAAAATATGATAGAAACCATACAAAACGCCACAATCAAGGGTATGGAAAAACCAACGACCTCTGGCGAATTGGTGCGTTGTGTTTTGGACAGTTTGGCTATTTTGTATGCACTAACTATGGACGAATTGGAGACGATAACGGAAAAAACCATGAATAGGCTAATAATCATCGGCGGCGGCTCACAAAATGACCTGCTTAACCAACTAACGGCAGATATGTTAGGAAAAACGGTAGCAGCCGGGCCTCCCGAGGCAACTGCATTAGGTAATATAGCCGTTCAGATGATGGCACGAGAGGGGCATACTCTAGCTTTCGTGCGGAAGCTCATCGAAAATTCCTTCGAAAACAGGATTTTCGCACCAAAATCCGATTACAGAACGATAGAAAGGTACAAAACACTATGGACATAAACCAATACAAATTTGCACAAGAAGAATATGCAAAAATTGGCGTTGACACAGAGCTTGCAATAGCGGCTTTGAAAGAGATACGAATCTCCATACATTGCTGGCAGGGCGATGATGTGCGGGGATTTTTGCACCCCGAAAGCGATTTGAGCGGCGGGATACAGGTTACAGGCAACTATCCTGGAGCTGCCAGAACGCCAGAAGAGTTACGTGCCGATATGCTAAAAGCCCTATCGCTAATCCCAGGCAAACATCGGATAAATCTACACGCCATTTATGCCGACACCGATGAGAAAGTGGATTTAGATCAGCTCGAACCTCGGCATTTTGAAAGTTGGGTGGCTTTTGCCAAAGAGAACGGCCTCGGGCTTGATTTTAACCCGACCTTCTTCTCGCATCCCAAAGCCGACGATGGCTTCACATTAAGCTCCGCAGACAAAAATATACAAGATTTTTGGATAGAGCATGGCAAGCGTTCCAGAAAGATTGCTGATTATTTCGGCAAGGAACTGGGGTTAAAGGCGATTAACAATATTTGGATACCCGATGGTTTCAAGGACAGGCCAATAGACAGACTTTCTCCACGAAAACGCCTTGCGGCGGCATTAGACGAGGTATTATGTGAAAAATACGAGCATATGGAAGATGCGGTGGAGAGCAAGTTATTCGGTATAGGCAAGGAAAGTTACACGGTAGGCTCTAGCGAATTTTACACGGCATACGCAACTAAAAACAACCTATTTCTCTGCCTTGACAGCGGGCATTTTCACCCCACGGAGATGATAAGCGACAAACTATCCGCCGTGAGCCTTTTTACAAAGGGGATTCTTTTGCACGTAAGCCGTCCCGTGCGATGGGACAGCGATCATGTTGTAACTTTGGATGATGAATTACAGGAGATAGCCAACGAGCTAGTATACAACAAATTACTGGACAGGACAGCGATAGGTTTGGATTTTTTCGATGCTTCCATAAACCGCATAGCCGCATGGGTTATCGGAACAAGGGCGACCTTAAAGGCTTTACTAAGGGCATTACTAGTGCCTATCGACACTTTACAACAATCAGAATACAGGCAAGACTACACAACTCGTTTAGCTCTAACCGAATCCCTAAAGACTTACCCTTTCGGAACAATTTGGAACCACTACTGCCAAACCACAAACACCCCCAAAGACTGGCTACCCGAGGTAAAAGACTACGAAAACAAAATTCTATCAAAGAGATAAAAACCGTGGGGGCTCTTTTGTCATACCCCCACACCCCCACCAGGGCGCGCCCTGGACTGCTTGTTTGTTTTTTATTGGCTCTCGGTTTTGTCCCAACAGCTACAAATTTGGAGCGATTGGGGCAAAACCGAGAGCCAAGTAGAACGAACGAGCGGGT
>WRKH01000077.1 GCA_009778175.1 Turicibacter sp. | reverse complement strand
CATTTACAAACTCGTTGGGGGCTACTGCTTTCCTTACTTCGCTTGCTAATTCCAACGCTATTGGATTGGCTACTGCTTGCATACGGATTACCTCCTCTTGGTGTTTTATTTTGGCTCTAAATATACAGCACAAGTCCCATAAATCGTGATACTCTTCGGGCAAGTCTGCCTTTGTAAAATTGTCCATCTTGGGAAGTTCAACATAATATTCGGAATACTTATCTGCCAAAAATGTTTCCCTGCTTTCATATTCTACTCTTACAATTCGAGAGCAAAACATTTTTCTATTTTGAATTTCGGGCAATTTAAAATCCAAAATATTTATGGTTATTACGTCGGGGGCTTCGGTGTAATCTTCGCCCATATTAAAGTTTATTCTCATTGCGTTGCTATGTGTCAATGTGCCACGGACAGCATAGCCCTCTTGCTTCTTTCGTTGGGCTTCGATGGCTATGCTAATCATCTTTCCCCAGCCTGTTAAATCGCCTATCATGCCACGCCCAAATACATCAAACAAAGATAAATCCTGTATTCTAGTTTGTTCTATTTGCGGGATGGGTGCAAGATTGTGGATTTTCTTCACGGCGTTGCCTATGCCTGTAACTATGTGCTTATTTTTATTATCAGCAAAGGTAGCCATAAATACACGGTCATTCATTAAGGCTAGGTTTTGTCTGGCTTCGTCAATTTCCTGTTGAGTGTATTGGCGTTTTGGCAGATTGATAATTTGTATAAATGCTTCGTCAAAATCATCTGCCTGCGGTGGTAGTTTTTCATTTTGTTTGTGTTTATCTGCACTCACAGGCATCACGCTCCTATAATTTTTAAACTGTCAAGATTTGTCAATAGTCTTATCATTTTTTCCCTCTGCCCTTGCAAAATACCTCTCCGCCATTTCAAAATATCTCTCCGCCCTTGCGAAATGCCTAAACGCCGCATTTATCAAACGACACACAGTAACGACGAAAAAGATTGTAAAACCAATGACAAAGAGTGTTAAGACAAAGCTCAGTATTTGAATTAACGTCATCCGACACCTCTCTTTTCCCATTTCCCTTATATCCGACTCCGACTGTTAATAATTATACGTTAGTTTGCAAAATTTGTCAATTTACGAAATAAAAATTTGCATACCGATTTCCCATCTGCTATAATTGAGTTGGTGATGGCGAATCGCCTTTTGCAAAAATAAGGTCATATCGTAAAAAACAAGACAAAATGCGGGTCTGGGGGCGTGCCCCCAGCGGGGTGTGGGGCAGAGCCCCACGGTTTTAGGGTTGATAAAATTGGACTTAAATCTGCTAAAAAAGCTAAAGATAGCGATACGTGATTTGCGAGAAGAACCCCCCGATGAAACAGTATCGGATTTTTTGGAATACGAAGAATTGGCAAAAACCGTTGCATTGCCGCTCAAATCCGAGGGGGATAGGCTTTGGGTTGCAATGAGCGAGCCTTTGAATTATGGGCGTATAGCCGATTTGCAGGACTTGACGGGAATGTTTGTTGAACCTGTGTTTGCAAAAGAGGAGGACATACTGTATTTTATCGATCAGGTCTACTCTGGGCGTAATATCGAAAAAATTTCAGCAGGCTTTATCGATGACGAAGGGCATGGAAAGAGTATAGATTTCGCCAGCGATTCTGTGGTGGCTCAAATAATCGATAAATTGCTAGATTCAGCCATTTTGAACAGAGCGAGCGATGTGCATATCGAACCCTACGAACATTCGGTGCAGGTGCGGTTTAGGATAGATGGCAAGCTAGAATTTATGCAAAATATCAACAAAAATATGCACGCTAACATAATTTCACGCCTAAAGGTTATGGGCGACATGAACATCTCCGAAAGACGGCTACCGCAAGACGGTAACGCCAGTAAGACCTTTGGTAAGGAAAATGTAGACCTTAGATTTAGCACAATCCCCACGCTGTACGGCGAAAAAATGGTTATACGGTTGCTGTTTAGCAAAGGTATGCGTCTGAATTTAGAAGAAATGGGCTTTTTTGCAGAAGATGTGCAAAATATCAACAAAATGTTTGAGCGTTCCTATGGTGCAATTATCGTTACTGGCCCGACGGGGAGCGGAAAAACCACCACCTTAACGGCTTTTTTAGCTAATTTGAATAAGCCTGACGTAAACATTGTAACAGTGGAAGAACCTGTTGAAAATCCATTGGACGGCGTAAATCATATCGCTGTGAACGAAAAATTAAATCTGACCTTTTCACTTGCGTTGAAGCATATTTTGAGGCAGGATCCTGATATTATCATGGTGGGCGAGATACGAGATGCCGAGACGGCACAGATTGCAACACAGGCGGCAATAACAGGGCATTTGGTGCTAAGCACATTACATACAAATGATGTGAGTAGCGTTTTTCCAAGACTGGTGGACATTGGCACGGAGGCATTTATGGTAGCGGCGGCATTAAACGGTGTGATTGCACAGCGTTTGGCTCGTAGGCTTTGCCCTTTTTGCAAGCAGGAGGCGAACCCTAGCGAGCATGAGGCAAAATTATTGAATTTGCCAAAGACTATGAGAGTTTTTGTGCCTAAGGGCTGTAACCAATGCAAGCAACAGGGGTATAGTGGGCGTTTTGCTATCTACGAGTACATTATTATAGATGAGGAAATGCGGCGAAATATGATTTTGGAGAGATATGATTTAGCGGCGGTAACACAGGAAATTAGGCGGCAGGCGAGCAGCATGATGACAAATGCCGTGAAGAATATAGAGCTTGGCAACACTTCAGCAGAAGAGGCACTTAGAGTGATTTTTAGAGGATGAGCAGCAGAAACGAAAAAATAGCTAAAATAAGGGCTTTTTTTCTGGAAAAAGACAGAGATGGCTTGCGTTTTTGGGAGCGTGAAATTAGTCTGCGGCGTGGCTCGGCAAAGGCGAACCAAAAATATTTGGGTACGTTATGCCGTCAAATGGCGTTTATGCTGGGGGCTGGAATATCGATTAAGCAGATAATCCTGATTCTATCGGAGGGCAAGGGGAATCCGTTAAAATCGGCTTTGGTTCGTGTACATGAAAATATAATCAACGGCGAGAGTCTTTCGTCCGCTTTGGAGATGACTGGTGTTTTCCCAAAATTCATGTGCAAAATGTGCCGAGTGGGCGAAAAATCGGATGATTTGCCCAAGATTATGAATTTGCTCGCCAACTATTACGAGGATATGTCAAACAACATGAATGAGATAAAGGCGGCACTAATGTATCCAGCAATAGTGGGCGTTATGATGATTGCAATGATTTTTGTGGCTGTCCTGTTTGTTTTGCCCAATTATGCGATGTTGTTCGAGGATTCTGATGCAGCTTTGCCATTTCTCACACAGGCATTATTAAATATCAGCGATGCACTTATGACTTATTGGTATCTTATACTCCCTGGCGTGATGCTGATAATTATCGCATTTATGCTGTTTTTTCGCATGGAGCTGGGGCAGAGGATTAGCGGGTATATAAAATTAAATATGCCGCCCATATCCACAATATACAGACAGGTCGTGAATCTGCATATAATCCAAACTTTGGCGATTCTAACACATTCGGCAATATATTTGCCCGAGGCGGTTTTGGCGGTTTCGGAAATTGTGGATAACAGGCGTATAGAGGTGGATTTACGTAATATTGCACGAAAACTACAGGAGGGCGAAATTTTTTCGAGGCTTATTGGCAAATTGCCGTACATTGACCCTATAGCAACAAACATGGCTAGGGTGGGCGAGGAAACTGGCGACATGGCGGAGGTACTTGAAAAGGCTGCCGATTATTCCAGGTATCAATTTGCACAGATGTCAAAACGCATAAACAAGCTAATCGAGCCCATCATCACAGTTGTGGTCGGCTTAATCATGGGCATCATAATGCTAGCCATCATTTTACCAAGCTTCGCCATGACCGAACTCGTAGGCTAAGACCGTGGGACTCTGCCCCACACCCCGCAAGGGGCTCTGCCCCTTGACCCCGCTGGGGGCCAGCCCCCAGAC
>WRKH01000076.1 GCA_009778175.1 Turicibacter sp. | reverse complement strand
TGCGGCGTGGGCTGGTGCGATTGGCTGGATAGCGTATTCTAGGCTGAAAAAATCGGCGTTGCAACGTGGGCAGTAGTGCTTTTGTCCGTTTGTGGGAATGTCGTGAATGTCGGTTGCCGAGTGCCAAGCATATTTTCCGCCGTGCGAAATGGTGCGAGTTGTGCGGCAATCGGTGCAGGTTGCTATGATGTTGACGAGTACGGTCGGCACGGGGTTATATTTGGGAAAATCGTGAAATACAACGAATAATGCAAAATTTTTGCCCTGTCGTGGAGCAATTTCGGAGCAGGAGCAACGCAAGCTATGTTGGCTCGCATAGATAGCGTTGCCGATAACAGCGGCGATTGCGGTTGCCACAGCGGCGGAAATCCCCACGCCCAGCCAGTCGCCATTGGTCAAAATTGCACCCACCACAACGCCCAGCGGAATTAGCAAGATAAAGCACCATGCACGTGGGCTTGGGGCGTTTTTGTCAGTTAGGTCGATTGGCGGAATTGCGGCGGCTATGGGGAGCAGCGTTAGCAAAAAGCCGATTGCGGCGGCGGTTATGACGACTATTGTTGTGAAAACGGCATTTTTACGGGATTTTTGGGGGTTCATTGGGTTGCTCCGTTCTTGTGGATTTGCTACTGCTTTATTGTATCATGGGCGTTGTGGTTTGTCAATGCTTTTTTTATGGAATTTGATAATATTTTTTTTGGCTCGATTGGGAAATTTCGCAAATCTCCGCCTTTACTTCCCAAACATTCCGAGCGGAATTTCCCAAGAAAATCACTCTTCCCTCCACGCCGCAAGCAACACCTTTCCCCCAGGATAAACAACAGCATACCCAAACGCCGCCAACGCCCACAGGAAAAACACCCAATTAAACCAAACTCCAAACTCAGGAAAAAACAGAAAATCCAAAATCGCCCAAAGCCCCACAGTTGACAATAAAAACACCGCCATTTGCTGATTATACAGCGATTTGAGGTTCATTTTCTCCATTTCTAACTCATTCGCCGACATTTTCGCCTTTTTAAGCCTTTTCTCCAACCGCCGCTCTTTCAAGAAAATCGGCAGCTTTCGTTTCATTCCAAGCAGCAAAAGCGAGCAACTCGCCAAAAAAGCCAGCGTTAGCAAGCTAAACCCAATTATATACGGAATAGCCGCCAATCCCATGTTTCCTAGGCTTCTCAAACTCATGCTTACCCCTTGCACATCAAAAATCCGCTGCCGAAATTGTGCCCGAAAATCCCAACTTGTATCAAATCGCCCAATGTCAACCCCGCCCCACTCGCTACGGAGCGTGTCTTCCAGCGTCATAAACAGCCCAAATCCCCAAAATCTAACCTCATAAGCCAGTCCGCCGCCGAACCAACTCGGCTCAAACCGCAGATCCTCGCTTTCCCACGGAAATCCAGGAGAAAAAACTTCCATACGCCAGCTGGTTTCCTGGATTGTGCCTTGAAATCTGCCTTGCACAAAGGTCATCGTGCCTGTGCCGTCTGGGTTAAGCCGCATAGTTTGCGGTGCGTAAACACGTTGCCCAAAGCCGCCGCTGAAATCGCTGACAAGCCGCCATTCGCCTGTTAAACCGCCAAAAATCGGCTGTTGCCAAAGCCACACAAACGCCACGACCGACACCACAATTTTCGCCATATTTCCTAAAATCCGCCGCCGTGCCGCCTGCTCCATTTTCCACAGCCAGCGTATCCATGCAATCAACGCAACCAGCAGAAACGGCGAGATTATCATTAAACCAATCACTGCATAAATTGTTAAAATCCACATTTTTCACACCTCTATTTTGTAATTTTCATGCCGCACCCTTAAAATTTCCCGCCATTCGGCACTCGGACACAGGTCAATCAAATTTTGATAAACTCCATCGTCAACCGCCGCCGTTTCAAGTAAATGCAACAACGACCATTCCACGCCCTCGCAACCCTCGCACGGAAACAATTTGACCAGTATTTCGGCATCTTCCAAGCTAACAGGCGAGTCGCATTTATCGAGCAATCCGTCAAATTCTCCGAAATTTTCGCTTGATATACGCCCCAATTTTCCCAATTCAAGTATAGCTTGCTGAATCATATTACCTCCACCAAAAACTCGGAAATTTGCTCAATCCGATTCGACATACTGGGCAACAATTCCTCCAAATACGCCAACAATCTGCCCACAATATCCAAAGTTTCCGAGAAATTTTCGTTCGTAGCGTTGCGTATCAACTCCTGTATATCCACAAGAATTAGCAATAATTCGGAATATCCCGACTCCAAATCTATGAGAAATCCACGTAGTTCCGCTCGCTGGCTGTCCGACATATGGGCGTTATTTTGGGCGAAATCATGCAAAAGTCTGAAATTTTCTATAATCCAATTTTCTTGGATTATTTCAAGCGGCAAGGCGTACAAAATGTGAGCGGCATCAATGAGATTTTCGCCCCTCGCAAAGTCCGAAATGGCAAGTCCGACCTGTCCCAATTCCTCCTGCATAATCCACAATATCCCCATAATTTCCGAGAAACCGATTTCTGTTTGCGGAGATTCCAAGGTTATAGAAACGCCGTCAAATTCAAACACAATCTCCCAATAAACCGCATTTTGCAACTCGTGTAAAACGGGAATTATTTCGTCATATAAAATCCGCACACGCTCGGCTTGTAAATTTTCCGCCGCCGAACCTGCAACAACATTGGAGATAATATCGGCTACAACCGTGAAATATTCGGCAATTCCAGCCTGCACATCTTCCAACATTAGCAAGCCGTCAGGAGAAAGTTCGCCGTGCCAATGGTTCAAAATCTCGTTTATATCGGTTTCGAAAACTCGGATATTTTCTTCGATAAATTCCACCTCATCAAATTCTTGATAAATGGCGAAAGTTTGGTAAATAATCTCGATTGTGGACAATGGCCACGTTATGTGCAACTCGTACAACAACATCTCCACATCTCGTAACTGCCTAAATAATGCGAAAAACTCGGAATCCGCCAACTGCGGTGCTTTCAACAGGAAAATCTCGGATAAATCTGCAATGGCGGCTGGCACAGTCCACAACAGCGACTCGGACGGCTCGGGAAAATCCCTTTCAAAGCCCAGTAATTCGCCCATATTGCGCATTATATCTCCGAAATACCAAAGCAACAAATCGGTTAAATCGTCCACGGCACGCAACAGGACTATCTCGTCTTCCACGCTCTGAAATTCGAGAAATCTAATCAAATTTCTTATGAAATCGTTCGTTAGAAACAGGGCAGCATCGGAGTGTTCAAGCAGTTCGTTCATGTAGGAATGTGCAACGTCCAAATTTTCGGAAATCTCCTCGACATTTGCGACAAAGGCACGGTTTACCTGCTCCGCTTGCCAAACGAACCCCTCCACATCTCGCAAAAATAGATATATCGTCAAAATTTGCGTTTCTTGCGAAAGTTCGGCAATATCATGGTATTCTGAATCGGCGGCAGATTGGAGATTTTGCTCAATCCGCCGCAATTCCTCCTCAATATTTTCTAAAAATTCCAATAAATCGGCAACGCTACGGTCGATACTTTCAAACCGCTCGCCAGCCAAGGACATTGCCCAATGGAAATCCGAAAAATCTTCCACAAGTCGTGAAATTTCATAGGCAATATTGGCAATTTCGCCGTAAACCCACAGCCATTCCTCGAAGAAAAGCCCTAATTCTTGGCTTGTTTCTACCAAAATATCAAAAGTTGTTACAAGCCGCTCTCGTCCTAATTCTTCAAAAGTCCGTAAAAACGCAAATTGTCGGAAAATTAAATCTCGGAAAAGCAAGACGTTTTCTCGCATTATTTCGATATTTTGCAGCCTGTTTTCTATTTCTGACAAATCGCTTGGAACGGTCATAATCACGTTGCCAGTCTGCAATTCGCCTGGAAAAGTCAAAACCACATTCCCAGTTTCCGAGTTCCACGCCACCGAAACGCCCAAATTTTCATATATCGGACGTATCGGCACAAAGAA
>WRKH01000075.1 GCA_009778175.1 Turicibacter sp. | reverse complement strand
AAATATTTGGTGCAGAAGTAAGCTGGAACGAGGAGACAAGAACAGCCATAATAATAAGTGGCGGCATCACATTACAGATTCCACTAGACACCCCGCTTCCCGATGGGTTGGGGATGCCAAGTATAGTGAATGATAGAGCTTTCGTGCCATTACGCTACATAGCCGAGAATTTGGGCGTACAGGTAGAATGGGACGGGGTTAATCAGGCGATTTATATTAGGCAGTAGATTTGCAATTTAACAAAAGTTGGAACGGACAATATCCGCCCACACAAGAAACGGGAAACCGCCGACAATAGTCGGCGGTTTTTTGCGGGTGGATTCCGCCCCTACGGAAACGATTTGAATTTTTCTGCGTAGGGGCGGATATTATCCGCCCGTGGGGTCAATAAACCGCCAAGACCCCCACCGTGGGCGATTGCGGGCGGATTCTATCCGCCCCTACGGAAACGGTTTGTATTTTTCTGTGTAGGGGCGGATTCCATCCGCCCGTGGGGTCAATAAACCGCCAAGACCTCCCACCGTGGGCGATTGCGGGCGGATTCTATCCGCCCCGACAAAAAAATAAACACATTTTCCACAAACAAACTTGACACCCCCGCAAAAACAATCTATAATACAATAAAGAAAAACAAAATTTAAAGTTTGTCCACTTTTCAAAGTGGCGGGGGTGTAGGGGCTGGCCCCCACGGTTTTAATCTTTTATAGAAAAGAGGCTTATCAATATGACGTGAACAGGGGATAAGAAGAGGGGTTTGTTGCTTGTAGTAATACTTGTTAGTTATTTTTCGGTGGGGTTTCCGGATGGATCTTTTACCGTGTCGTGGCTCGGTATCTATGATGACTTGATGCTGACCATAGCCCACTCTGGCTATATCTTGGTGGGATATTCAGTTACGTATACGCTAGCAGGTATCATTTTGTCTAGGCTTAACCAGTTTATGAAACTGCAAACGATTTATCTTTGCGGGCTTGTGATAATGGGTCTAGGCTTTATTTGGCTTGCACTAGCACCCGATTTTCTAATGGTTCTGCTCTCCATTGTCCTATATGGATTTGGAACGGGTCTTATGGCATCCAGTATGAACTCCTATATGGCAAAGCATTTTACAGCCAAACATAATAACTGGATGCACTGCTTTTGGGGCGGCGGTGCAACCCTAACCCCCATTATAATGTCGCAGATGATGGCGGCGTTCAGCTGGAGAATGGGTTACTTTGTAATCACTGGTATTTTGGGCATTGTCGCAATTATTTTGCTACTCAGTATGTACAAAAAATTATGGATAGACGACGATGCAACGGTTGAACAAAAACAGGAGACAAAAATTGCAAAAAAAGCGTACCTGTCCAAAAAATGGCATCAAATGGTCGAAATTTTGACCTTCTTCTTTTTGGGAGGCACAGATTATACGCTAGTGTTCTTCACGGGAATGGTGCTTATAGGCCGTGGGCTTAGCCTTGAAGCAGTGGGTATATTTTCGGCAGTTTATTATGTCTGTATGACCTTGGGACGTATGTTCTTCGGCTATTTGGCAGGGCGTTTTAAGGAAATAATTATCATACGAACAGGCTGCTTTGTGGCTGTCCTTGGGATTGGGGTTTTATATCTCACAAGCAATGTTTTTGGTATGGCGATGGCTGGCTTTGGGCTTGCACCGCTATTGCCGACTCTGGTGAGCGATACCTCCAATAGATTCGAGCCGAAAAACATTTCAAAATTGGTGGGTTATGAATTGGCAGCGTTTGGGGCAGGTATAGCCGTCCTGTTCTTTATAACCAGCCTGATACTGGAATTTGTTACGCTAGAGGCACTCTTCCCCATAGCTGTAACCTTCATTGTTCTGGTCTTCCTCTGCAATGAGCTGCTAGAACGGTTCTCAAAAAGGCTACCCGCCGATGGGTTGTAAACTGAAACAAAACAAACGAGCGGGTCTGGGGGCGCGCCCCCAGCGGGGTGTGGGGCAGAGCCCCACGGTTTTCAAAAATATTTTTCAAATTTTATGCAACTCTGAATATTTGTGATATAATATTGTAAACAGATAGACGCTTGGAGTTGGTAGCAATGATAAAGAGTATGACAGGTTATGGGCGTAGCGAGGGCGAAAAATATAACTTTAGATGTACGGTAGAGATTAAGTCGCTCAATCATCGCTATTGCGATGTCTACATACGGATGCCATCTTTTATGAATATGTACGAGGACGGGGTGCGGAAAACGATTCTAAAGCGAGTGAAACGGGGCAAAATCGACGTTGTTATAAATATTGACCTCTTTGGAACTTTTGATGTAAGCGTTAATACCGTTGCTACTGACGCATATGCAAAAGCCCTGCACAAATTACTAAACCGCTATCCAGTGCCGGATACCATTACCCTTGCCCTGCTGGCATCCTATCCCGAGGCGTTTACCATAAACAAATCCGTGTCCGAGAGTGAACGTGAACGGCTTTGGGAAGCGTTGAGGCTAATCGTGGAACAAGCCACCGAAAATTTAGTTAAAATGCGTCAAACCGAAGGAAAGGCATTATTTGCCAACATTCTTTCCAAACGCACCATAATTGCCGACCTAATAAAGCAAATACGTACTCGTCTTCCGCAATCTTCTTTGGACTATGAAACTCGCATACGAGCTAAAGTAGCGGAAACCCTTGAACGTCTTAGCACACTCGGAAAAACCATGGACGAGGGCCGTATTCTGTTTGAACTGGCACTTTTTACCGACCGCATCGCCATTGACGAAGAGCTTACCCGCCTTGAAATCCACCTAAACCAACTACAAACCGTGTTATCTGAAACCGATTCTGTCGGTCGAAAATTGGATTTTCTTCTTCAGGAGATGCAGCGGGAGATTAATACCATAGCCTCAAAATCTGTTGATATTTTCATATCAAAGCTAGTCATTGACATAAAGAGTGAGTTAGAAAAAATACGTGAGCAGGTGCAAAATGTGGAATAAACCTATAAATATAGGCTTTGGTAATATCGTCCCCTCAAGCAGGGTAGTAGCGATAATAGCTTTTGAGTCAGCCCCCACCAAGCGAATAGTGCAGGAGGCTCGCTCCAATAATATTCTAGTGGATGCAACGCAAGGCCGCCGAACACGCTCGGTTATCGTTACAGACAGCAATCACATCGTACTTTCAGCATTGCAGCCCGAAACCCTTGCAACTCGTTTGCAAGATACAAAAAAAATTGAGGCCAAAGCATGAAAGGAATGCTAGTAATCATATCTGGACCCTCTGGTTCGGGTAAGGGTACTGTGGTAAAAAACCTAAAATACGCACTATCAATATCGGTAACTACACGCAAGAGGCGCGAGACAGAGGAGCACGGTGTGGATTATTTTTTCTGCACCGAAGAAGAATTTATCCGTATGCGTGAAAACGATGAGCTTTTAGAACACGCCGCCTATGTGGGCAAATTTTACGGCACCCCTAGAAAATATGTTGAAGAACGCATAGACAAGGGCGAAGTCGTCGTCTTGGAAATCGAGGTAAACGGAGCTATTCAAGTAAAGGAAAAATTTCCCGATGCTGTGCTAATTTTCCTAATCCCGCCCTCCATCGATGATTTGGCAAAGCGTTTAGCCTTTCGCAACACAGAGGATTCGCTAGAAATCGAAGATCGCATAACTCGAGCCTTAGAGGAAATCGAGCTAATTGACCGTTACGACTATTTGGTAGTAAACGACGATATTCCTGTAACAGTAAGCGAAATCGAAACAATAGTAACAGCAGAGTACCTAAAACCCCACAGGAGCAAAGACAGAATAGAAAAATTTGCCTTCGCAAAAACATCTAACATTGCGGAGGCATCTCATCAAATTTAAATTGCCCGCCTGCGTTTCGGTAAATTTAAAATTGTAGGGACACCTTATCAAATTTAAAGCATAGCTGCAAAAAATAGCCATGAAAAAAATTTAAAGTTTGTCCACTTTTCAAAGTGGCGGGGGTCTGGG
>WRKH01000074.1 GCA_009778175.1 Turicibacter sp. | reverse complement strand
AAGAAATGCGGCAAGTGGACGTAAGTGCAAAATATCCAAACTATTATGCAATCGTTGACTACACACGAGTTGAAGAGGGATATATCCAATATGGGCGGGTTCACTACCTATGCGAAGAGGGCGAAGAGGCACTAGATGTAAGAAATGAAGTTTGGGATACTGGCGTAAAATGTGTAGTAATATCGGGGGATGATTTAGCATGGAAACTTTAGATAACAGAGTAACAATCTATCCAAATGGGCAAATTCATTACGATTTGTACATTAAACCGTTTGCCGATGTTACCATGAAACCAGTAAAATTTATATTTGATACAGGAGTAGGCACTTGCATGATAGACCTAATCGAGTTGCAAAAACTAGGCTACACAGAAAAATGGGTGCTACAAAACGGTGTAAAAAAAACAGTCAACCAAGCCAACAAAACGAAAATAGAAAACTGCTATGTTGTCAAGTTGCCGCAAATAACAATCGGCAAGCATAGTTTTAATAACTTCAACATGATAACATCAACCACCGAAAGGCTGAATCAACTGTTAGGGCTAAATTTCATAAGACTTTGCGACTGGGATATAAGTTACAAAAAGAATTATGCAGAGTTCACCCTAATCAAGCAAATTTTAGCCAAAGCCCCTGGCGATTTTGAGGCGTTTTTGTCGCATGACGAAGATTGATTTTGCAAGCACTTGGGATTTTTGCTATAATTTGGAATATAAAACTTTTTTAGGAGGTACAAAAAATGTTCACAAAATCAGCAAAACTAACATTCTACCTACAGCAATCCCAATCACTAAAAGACAAACGGCAAATACGCCGCAGTATTATACAAAAAACTCGCAACAAATTCAACGTTTCCGCCGCCGAAATCGCCACGCAAGATAACCACAAAATGCTGACAATCGGCATTGCAACCGTTTCTGGCGAGGTCGCCCATTTGGAAAACTCCCTTGACGAAATTATCCGATACATGGCAAATAACGCCAACGCCGAACTTTCCGACGTTGTTATTTTTGACGGCTTGGAAACTTAATCTTACGAAATCCCATTAAAAAATTAGCGGGTCAAGGGGCGCGCTCCTTGCGGGGTGTGGGGCAGAGCCCCACGGTTTTGGGGTTTATGAGTTAATTGAGTAGTCAAAAAAATTTTGCTTTACTTTTCAAAAAAATCGTGCTAAAATACAAATATCTTAAAACCACGAGAGGAGCAAAATATTTGAATACTAAAAAACGCAAAATAGGCATAACCCTAAAAATAATCATGCCGATAATTACGGTCTTTTTAATTGGTAACATTGCAATAGCGGCGGCTTTAATAACGCTAAGCCAAGGACAAATCCTTGATACCGCAGAATCCACTTTGAGCGGTAATCTGATTAGTGCATCTGTCATAATGGACATTTGGTATTCAAATGTTACGGCGTTGATGGACGGCGTTACCAGAAACGAATACCTTGCCGATGCCATTTTTTACGGCGATATGGAAACCGTTTACACCATTCTGCACTCGCTGTTTATTTCGTCCCCTGTGGTTGACGGCGTGCAGCTTGTTGCCAACATTACATACATCAACATGGACGGACTTTTTGCCCAAAGCGGCAATTTTAACCAGAGCGTGGGCTTGAACGTTTTGGACACGCCCCACGCACACACGCTAGAGGCAACAAGGGCTGGGCTGTCCACCGTCAGCGAAAGTGCCGTCCCCTCGCCTGTTACAGGTGCATTGCAATTTTGGTTTACGCAGCCCGTCGTCCGCAACGGCGATGTTTTGGGCTTTATCGCTTTTCCTGCCAATGTCGCCTACATAGAACAATATCTTATTAGAACAGTTAGCGAAAACCAGCATCTAACCATAATGGACAGCTCGGGAATGGTCATTGCCACAACGGACACCTACGATGTCGGCATAAATATAACGGAAATTGGCTATCACATATCAACCATGTTTCCGCCAGGTAGCATTATTACTACCATAGATTACACTGGGCAAGATGTCATGGCAATGCTGGATTATCTTCCTCTGTTTGATTTGTACTCACTTTCGGTAGCACCAAATTCCCTGAACATGATACTGCAATATTACGTGGCTGCGGCGGCTATTTTGTTGCTCGTGATTGCGGCGGCTTTTGTAACCTCTTTGTATATCGGCAAAGTCGTAATTATGCCCATAAAACGCCTAGTAAAGGCTGGTACAGCAATCTCGCACGGCGAAATGAACGTCAATATCCCACAAATGGCGAATGACGAAATTGGCGAACTTTCGGATTCTTTCCGCAATATCCAAAAATCCCTCAACAAGCTGATTACAGACGTAAATAATCTCATTTTTGAATCCGTTCATGGGCATCTCGATGTCCGTGCCGACACAACAGGACTGGAAAACGAGTTCAAAGACCTGCTAGAATCCACAAATGCGATTGTCAACACCATGTTCGAGTACCTTTTCCACATTCCCACGCCGACAGTAATAATCGATCCCGAGGGCAGA
This sequence comes from Turicibacter sp., assembly GCA_009778175.1. Lineage (GTDB taxonomy): Bacteria > Bacillota > Clostridia > Lachnospirales > WQUN01 > WRKH01. The sequence continues at coordinate 1,466 of WRKH01000074.1, read as the reverse complement.
ATAAAATTTATGAACAAAACCGTCCTAAGCTACGGTTACAGCGAAAAGGACATTGGCAAAAAAGTTGACGAACTTTTCGGCGAATCGGTTCGCGAATATTACACCGTTTTTGAAAAAATAAAAAAAGGCAGCCCCCTAGAAACCATGCGTACATACGTGGAATCGCCAAAAGGCTTGGCGGTGGAAGATCACACTATTTGGCCTATCTCGTTCCATGGCGAACTTATCGGCTTTATGAACATAACCTTTGACGTAACGTCAACCATAAACAACCAGCGAATCAACGACAAAATAATTTCCTATCAAGCGAACGAGGGCAAAGCGATAAGAGATGCTCTGCTGGATTTTGGCGACGGTATCTTAAAATTTGACTACACGCCAGTCGAATCGGACAACGACACGGAAGTTTCCTACAATAATTTTAATGCGATTGGCACAACGCTAACGACCAGCGTAAGCACGATAAAATCCTATGTATCGGACGTACAGCGAGTTTTGGAAGAGATAGCCGACAAAAACTTGGATATTCACACTAATTTGGAGTATCACGGCGATTTTGTTGCTATACAGGATTCCATTAACAGTCTGGTGAAGTCCGTGAGTGCCTTAATTTTGGAGATACAAGAGGTTTCGGCGAACGTGGAGAGCGTGGCTGGCGACATAGCCCAATCCAGCACAAATTTGACCGCCAGTTTTACAAGCCAAGTAGAAACCATGCGAGAAATGACAGAAAGTATGCAGCATATTTCCGAAAAGACCACGGAAAACGCCCAAAATGCCAACACCGCCTTAGAAGTTTCGCAATCTGTGCTTGACGTGGCGCGAGACGGCGACAGCAATATGCAGAAATTGACCGATGCGATGTCTCGCATAAAGGTATCGAGCAACGACATTTCAAAAATAGTGAAAATAATAGAAGATATAGCGTTTCAAACGAATTTGCTGGCGTTAAATGCGGCGGTCGAGGCGGCACGTGCTGGAGAACATGGGCGAGGTTTTGCCGTCGTCGCCGAAGAGGTACGCAGCTTGGCGAATCGCAGTTCGCTCGCCGCCAAAGATGCGTCCGTCATGCTAGAAAGCACCTTAACGCACGTAGATGACGGCGTAAACATGGCAGATTTAACCTCTGCGTCCCTAGAAAAAATAGTAGCCGCCACCGACAAAAGCGGCGTTGCCCTCCGTGGCATCTCCGAAACCACCCACGAGCAGGTTGCCGAAATAACAAACGTAACCGAAAATATGCAAAACGTATACAACATGACTTCGTCCAACACCGACACCGCCTCAAACAACACCGCCTCCAGCGAAGAACTGGCTGGCTTGGCAATGAATTTAAGAAAGTTGGTAATGCAGTTTAGGGTTAAATCTTAAAACCGTGGGGCGCTGCCCCACACCCCGCTAAGGGCGCTGCCCTTAGAACCCGCAAGGGACTTCGCCCCTTGACCCCGTAAAATTTTTATTGGTTG
>WRKH01000073.1 GCA_009778175.1 Turicibacter sp. | reverse complement strand
TAGGGGCGAACTCTGTTCGCCCGTCCGTCCCTATAAATCGTTAAAGTTAATGACATTAATATTATCCGCCCGTTATGGCTTGCGGGCGGATATTATCCGCCCCTACGAAATGCTGAAAATGGGTAGTCGTATTGTTTTTTCCAACAGAGCTAAAATTTCACCAACCCCGCAATATCAACGGGCATCCCCGTAGCTATGGACTTATTCGCCGCCACACCCGTCAAAATCGACATCGCACCATCTATATGACTCGCCGCCCGTGCCAACGGGTCGGGCTCGGGTGTGCCGAAAATATCATTAAGCAACGCTGGATCGCCGCCGCCATGCCCGCCTGGGCGTTTGATTATTTCCACCATATGCGGCGGCTCAAACATCGGGAAGACCCACAATTCCTGCTTATCCGTTTCGCCATAATGCGACATACTTCCCTCGCCGCTGACGTAAGATTTTTCGACAACTTTCAGCTCCATTCGACCTTTTGAGCCATTAAAAACGACATTAAAGCCCTCCCAAGGCAGATACGTATTCAGCGAATAACTCAAAATCGCACCCTGATTATACCGCACCAACACGCCCATAACGTCCTCAATCGCAACATCATCGGAAAAAACCGACCTATCCCGAATATAGCCCGAATCCGCCTCCGCATCCAAATACAAAGCCTTCAAATCCTCTTCCGCCGCCAGTTCGATCGCAAACGGGTCTTTTTTAGCCGCCTCATTTTCATGTGCCCGATAATAAAAATCCGTAACGCCTCGCCGTTCGGCGTTTTTCATGCCATAAAACCTTAAATCGCCCATCGCAAAGACCTTTTTCGGCGCGTCCCCGAGCCAAAAATTCACCAAATCAAAATGATGGGTCGATTTATGCACCAACAGCCCGCCGCTATTATGCTTATTCCTATGCCAGCGCCGATAATAATCCGCACCATGTTTAATATCCAGAAGCCATTCAAAATGTACAGAAAAGACCTCGCCAATCTCGCCGCCCATAATCAGCTCCCGAACCTTGCTATTATGCGGGGCGTACCGATAATTAAAAGTTACCCTCAGATCCTTGCCATATTTTTTCTGTGCGTCCAAAATACTCTGTGCCTTATCCTCGTCAATGGTCATCGGTTTTTCCGTAATCACATCACAGCCCAATTCCATCGCTTTGATAATGTACCAATCATGCGTTCTATCGACAGTAGTAACAATGACTGCATCAGGTTTAGTTTCCTTAATCATCTTTTCAAAGTCCGAAAAGTGATATGTAGGCACGGCCTTAACACCCAACTCCACCAACAATTTATTGGCATAATTCATCCGAGTAGCCGAAAGATCGCAAAAAGCCACAATCTCACAACTTTCCTTATAAGTAGAGGCAACCGACTGATAAAAAAACCGAGCTCTATGCCCCGTACCAACAACCGCATACTTCTTCATAAAAAATTCCTCCTATAAAATATTAAAACCGTGGGGGCTCTGCCCCCACACCCCCGCAAGGGGGCTAGCCCCCTTGACCCCCAACTTTCGCTATTTTTTGTTATCGTGGATTTCCGATAACTGATACAAATTTATAGCGATTGGATAATGGTGCGAAAATGCCCCCAAAAAAAATTTGTAGCGATTGGCGGAAATCCATGGTAACATCAAAAACGAAAGTTTGGGGGTCAAGGGGGCTTGTCCCCTTGCGGGGTCCAGGGGCAGAGCCCCTGGCGGGGTGTGGGGCAGAGCCCCACGGTCTTGTTTTTATTCTAAAAATGATTTTATTGCTGTTAAGTCCTCTTGAGCCGAAGTGGGTTGGATGCCTTCTCGGAGTAGAGGGATGTTTGGTTTGTTTTCTTTTAGCCAGGCGAAAATGAATGGATAGTCTATGTCGCCTGTGCCTATGTTTCGCCAGATTTTTTCGTCGTTCTCCATTATTACGTCCTTTATGTGCATTACTTCTAGCTGGTCGCCCAGTAAATCGAAAGTCTCCTCGAATATGTCGATTTGGGAAAATATCGTGTCGGGTAATACTAGATTCACTGGGTCGAATATTATCTTTAACTTGTTCGATTGTACCTCGTCCAGTAGGCGACGTGCAAGGGCTGGCGTGTTTAATACATGATCTGCCACTGGCTCGATACCCACAAATACATTCTCTCGCTCCGCCGCCTCTATCATACGGAGAACACTGTCCTTCAAAAGTGCATAAGACTCGCTCCTTATATCGTCGGGCGTGTCAGGGTCGAGCCGTGTCGTCTCCGTCCCAACTATTTTTATCCCCAACGCTCGTGCGTGTCGAATATTGTCGCAAAAAGTTTCGACGTTGGCGAGCCGTTGCTCCTTGTCCTGTATGGACGGCTCTATATAACAGCCCAAAACGCTGATTTCTAAGTCTTTGAACGCCTTTTCAATATCGGACAAATGGGCTGCTGTAATTTCATTAAATTTCTCTATGCCCAAAATAGCCTTTGTTGGGGCGAGTTGCAGACAATTAAACCCATCCGCTTTTATATGGCTTGCCAGCTCAAACGCCGTTTTCCTACCATAATCATGCCCTCGTACGCCAATCTTCATATGACCTCCTCATTACATACTTTCCTAAAACCGTGGGGGCCAGCCCCCACACCCCCGCAAGGAGCGCGCCCCTTGACCCGCTCATTTTTTTGGGTTTTTTATATGCATAAAAAATTTTCTTGCGTAGGGGCGGATATTATCCGCCCGAAAATTGCTCACGTTTGCGTATTGCTCACACTTGCAAACCGTTCACGTCCGCAAAGTAATTAACAGTTCGCATCTCTCCAATTTCTAAACAAAATCTCAGAATAAGCAAACAAAAACGGTGCTACTCCCTTTGCATCATTATTAACTTTCGGCTCGGAAACATAATACTCAAAAGTGCCGTCCCTCGGCTGATAATCGCCCTTTCCGGGATAACCGCCCAGCCCAGCCACCAAACAAATGTCCCGCAGCTCGAACCGCTCCTCGTCAAGCACTAATTTTTCCCGCCGCACCGTCTCAAATATCTCCTTGCCTATATCGAAATATTTTTCGTCCAAAACGTCCAGCCTAGCACCTTTCATAAACGCATACGCAATCGCACAAGTGCCGCTCGTCTCAAAATAATTGCCTCGCCCTGCACCCGCATTTGTTACCTGGTAGAACATATTGTTGTCCATGAATTTCAGTAGCGACTCCGCCAGCGATTCCAAATGAGCCTTCATTCGCAACACATAGGCTATTTCCAACGTATCCACCAACGCCATCGCATACCAGCCTATCGACCGAGTCCAAAAATTCTTGCTAAGCCCCGTTTCCTTATCCGCCCAAAACAGCTCCCGAGCCTCGTCATAGCCATGATACAGCAGACCCGTTTCCTTATCTTTCATCAATTTATCCACATTTACAAATTGTCGAATTATGTCATCTAAAAATGTGTGTTTGTCCTCGCCCACGGCGAATTTGCTCGTATAAGCCGCATAGAACGGTTGCACCATATACAGCCCGTCCAGCCAGATTTGATTTTTGTACATTAATTTGTGCCAAAAATTCCCTGACTCGGTGCGTGGGTGATCGACCAGTTGCGAATAGAGTAGCTCGATTGCTTTTTTATATTTTTCGTCTTTCGTGTCGTCATACAGCGTAAAAAGTGCCTTACCCATATTGATATTATCGCAATTATAGTCCTCGACCTTATAGCCCAAAATCCCGTCGTCAAGCAGAAATTCATCGATATACGATTTGGCAAAGTCAAAATATTTTTTTTCGCGCGTGGCATGGAACAAATCCAAGACAGCCTTAACCATACAGCCATCCACATAATTCCAAGCCGCCGCTTTTTTCTCCAAAACGTGCTCCACATTCCAAGCCGGCGCTGCGGGCGTAGAACTAGCAATCAACCTATCCGTAAAACTCAAAATATTATCCAATTTTTCCCTCCTTAAAACCGTGGGGGCTCTGCCCCC
>WRKH01000072.1 GCA_009778175.1 Turicibacter sp. | reverse complement strand
TCTGGGGGCTGGCCCCCAGCGGGTCTGGGCAGAGCCCAGCGGGGGTGTGGGGGCAGAGCCCCCACGGTTTTAGTCAGTTTGAAAGGAGTTGGGGAAATGCAAATACCGTTTACGGAGAAAGCGAAACAGTCTATAGCTAATGCGCAGCACGCAGCAGCAAGTATGGGTACTGACTATGTTGGAACAGAACACCTGTTGTTGGGATTGCTGTATGCCGAAGATAGTGTGGCAGCAAAAGCACTTGTAAATCAAGGCTGTAATAGACAAGATGTGGAAAATTATCTGTCTTCGCTTGCAAATACGCAAAATGCAGGAAATACAATGGCAGCACCAAGCGACTTTACGCCTCGTACGAAGCGTATCTTTGAAATGAGCCTGCAAGAGGCCGCTAAAATGGGCGTTAAATACGTTGGCACGGAACACCTGCTGATTGCCCTGATGCGAGAACAAGATAGTATAGCGTTCAAAATTTTAAATGCCTTGAATGTCAATATACAGCAACTGTATGAGGAAATTTTGGGAATGCTTGGCGACGGCTATAAACTAGGCGGCACGGGGAATCCTATGAATCCCAAAGGCTTTAACGCTACGGGCAAGAAAACGCCCTACCTAGATCGGTTCAGCCGAGATTTAACGCAAATGGCAAACAATTTCGACCCGATTGTCGGCAGAAATAAGGAAATCGAACGCATTATTCAAATACTTACGAGGCGTACTAAAAATAACCCGTGCCTCGTGGGTGATCCTGGCGTTGGTAAAACTGCCATCGCCGAGGGCTTGGCACAACGGATTATCAATGGAGATGTGCCTGAAATTTTGATCGATAAAAGGCTTGTCGCCCTAGATTTGCCGTCTATGGTGGCTGGCACGAAATACCGTGGCGAATTTGAAGAGCGTATCAAAAATGTGATGAACGAGGTAATGTCCAACAATGATGTCATTCTCTTTATAGACGAACTTCACACAATAATCGGGGCTGGCGGGGCTGAAGGCTCTATGGATGCCGCAAATATCCTAAAACCCGCCCTGTCAAGAGGCGATTTGCAGGTTATTGGGGCTACAACCTTGAACGAATATCGCAAATATATCGAAAAAGATGCAGCTCTTGAACGGCGTTTTATGTCCGTTATGGTAGATGAACCGTCAGAAGATGAGGCAATAGCCATTCTTGGCGGTATTCGTGATAAATATGAGGCTCATCACGGCGTGAAAATAACCAAAACTGCCGTTGAAGCGGCTGTAAAATTGGCGATACGTTACATTTCCGATCGATTTTTGCCCGATAAGGCTATCGATTTGTTAGATGAAGCCTCTTCAAAGGTTCGTCTCCGCCAATATACCGCACCGCCGAACATCAAAGAACTATCCGCAAAAATAGCCGATTTGGAGACCGAAAAAGAAGAGGCGATAAAAACGGAGGAATTTGAAAAGGCAGGCGAAATCAAGCAGAAACAAAATGCCCTAAAAGCTACATTGGAAGCGGCACAGGACGACTGGAAAAAACAAAACGATAAGGATGCCTTGATAGTTGACGAGGAGGAAATTGCCGATATAGTCGCAAATTGGACGGGCGTTCCCGTAAAAAGGCTGCAACAGGAAGAAACGGCACGTTTGGTGCAAATGGAAGAAACCTTGCACAAGAAGATAGTGGGGCAAAATCAAGCTGTTACCACCCTTTCAAAAGCGATTCGCCGAGGTAGGATTGGGCTTAAAGACCCCAAACGTCCCATAGGTTCGTTTATGTTTTTGGGCCCGACGGGTGTGGGTAAAACTTCCCTATGTCGAGCTCTGGCGGATGTTATCTTTGGAGACGAAAACGCTGTTATACGCATCGATATGTCGGAATTTATGGAACGGCACACGGTATCGAGATTAATCGGTTCGCCTCCTGGCTACATCGGCTATGATGAGGGTGGGCAGTTAAGCGAAAAAGTACGCCGCAAGCCTTATTCTGTCGTGCTATTTGACGAAGTGGAGAAAGCACACCCAGACGTTTTTAATGTACTCTTGCAAATTCTTGACGAGGGTCATATAACAGATGCACAGGGGCGGCGCATAAATTTCAAGAACACGATAATAATCATGACAAGCAATGCGGGTGCACGCTCCATAGTGAACCCCAAAAAACTGGGTTTTACCTCCGATAATGATGCGGCACGTTCCTATGAGGATATGAAAAAGCTAGTAATGGACGAGGTAAAACAGATTTTCCGCCCCGAATTTATCAACCGCATAGACGATTTAATCGTATTCCATCCGCTGAATACGGACGATATACGGAAGATAACGGTGATTCGCCTTGAAGAGACTGCCGAACGTGTATTGAAAAACATAGGTATCTCCCTAAATTTCGATGATTTTGCCATCGATTTCATAGCTCGTTCGGGCTACGATCCCGTTTATGGGGCTCGCCCCATTTTACGTGAAATTCAAACCCAAATCGAGGACGAGTTATCCGAACAGATACTAAGCGGCAAATTCAGAGAGGGGCAGACGATTCAGGTAACGGTACAAGACGACAAAATCGCATTTGTAAAGGAGACGTAAAATGAAAAAAATCATTGTAATTTTGGCGTTTGTTTCGTTGTTGCCGATTACGTTAAATGCCACTGCATCGCCACGTGAAATACCGTATGAAATAGCCCTTTCACGTGCAATTTCCAGAGATCCATCGGTAGCTCCGATCGATCGGGATATACGTAGTGCGGAGGCTGATATACGCCGTTTACAGGTTGAACGCTTGGCAATAATAGACGAAGACCCCGTGGCAGCTGGGATCATCGAGGCTCAAAGAACAAGAGTCATCGGCGAACGCAACAGGCTGCAGCGTCAACGCAGTAGACACGTGTTAAATATTGAACGGAATTTGCGGACATTACTTGCAGCCATTGCCAACATCGAAAACAACATAAACACACTAGAGATGACCTTGGATTTACGAGAGAAAATGCTAGAGCAAACGAGGTTACGGCATGAGCATGGCATGGCAAGCCTTTTGGAAGTGAACGAGGCTCAGAATACATTGGAGCAAACTGCCTTAAATTTGGCTACTTTGCACCTAAGTCTGACCACCGAAAGGCAGAATCTAAACAGGCTGATACACGAGTTGATAACGGCGGACATCAGGATAATCTATGACGTTACCGATTTCGCACCGCTTCCAACGGAAAATCTTACGGCAGCCGAGGCGGAACGCTTTATTGCTCGACAGGTTATGCGAGACCATTTTTTCCTGAATTGGCAGGACGAGGTAGATGCTCGCCGACAGGAGTGGCTTAGCCAGATACCCGTTCCCGAAGTTGATAACGATTATATGCGGATACAGGTACAGGTAGCAATAGCGGAGCGTAACATAGCTGAACATCAGGCAGAGGTAAACATACGCAACACATTTGCAAACTGGGTACGGCTTCAAGAGGCACAGGAATCCATAAACACTGCAATAACGCAGGCTTTATCGGATTATGAGGATATGCAAAATCGTTTCGAGGCAGGTTTCGTTACACAGATACAGGTAGATTTTTTAAGACTAGCTTACGAAATCGAACGAGCAAGATTAAATCTACACATTTACGAATTCTGGACAGCCGAACTACCAACAACCCACCCATATATTTAACGTCACGGAGACCTCTAATCAAATTTCGAGTGTCCGTCCGCGGATTTTAGCATCGCGGAGACCTCTAATCAAATTTCGAGTGTCCGTCCGCGGATTGTTGTTGATTGGTAATCGGTAGTGTGAGTGTTGGCAAATGTTTTTTGCATAGGGGCGGATAGCATCCGCCCAAAAAAAATCCCCCAATTTTTGCAGAAAAAACAAAAAATTTAAAGTTTGTCCACTTTTCAAAGTGGCGGGGTCAAGGGGCAGAGCCCCTTGCGGGGCTGGGCAGAGCCCA
>WRKH01000071.1 GCA_009778175.1 Turicibacter sp. | reverse complement strand
GAACAAGCGGGTCTGGGGGCGCGCCCCCAGCGGGGTGTGGGGCAGAGCCCCACGGTTTTAATTTTTGTTTAGTGTTTCTATTGCCTCTGTTATGGTTTTGGTGGCGTTTTGAGTGTGTAAGTCTATGAAAGCGCCGAAACCTGCTCCCATGGTTTGAACTATTGTTTGGAGCGTGGTTTCGTAGGCGGCTAGGCTGGATTCTAAGGCTTTTTGTGTGTCTTCAATAATTTGTGCATGATTGATTAAGGATTCGTGATGCATTGCATAGCGATCGTTGCTTTGTTGCATGGTCTCCATAGCCTTTGGTAAGTTTACCAATACGCCTAAATGTGTAAGAGCAGGAATAATGTCCGCACTTAGTTTTTCAATAGCTTGCCGAATTTGCTGAGCTTGATTTTCGGTAACAGTCGCCATCTCCTTTTCAAAATTTGTAACGGCGTTTGTTATATGAGAGGCAAAAAATTGCCCGATTTCACGTTCCAAATAGATGACAATATCCGCAGCCAAAAGTTTGCGGGCAGTTTCGTAATCGAAGAATGAATTCGAAAATTTTGTAACGATAAAACCTAACCCCGCAATAATAGCAAAAGCGGGCGCATTGGCAGTAAATGCAAGCATAAAAACAATCCCAAGCAGCACCAAAGAATTTTCCAATTTGTCCGTCCAGCTGTTTATGCCAGAATACCTTAATCCCAATATTGAAAGATTCGTTATGTGCTTGTCTACAATGGCGGCACTCGGTACAGAGGGTGCATTTTTACTGGCTGAAATCCTATAATCGCTTACAATGCGGCGGAGCAGGGAGCTTTTTATCGAGACCGCTTCTGTAATCGCTTTCAGCGGTTTTATCAAATCCCGTTGCATTAGTGTATTTATCCCACGCATCGAAATAAACGTGAGCAATCTTAGCACCACAACGAGTACGTGTATTATCATATACGCCAATACCACGTACTCGCTGTTTTCTGCCATAAAATAAATTGCTTGCAGTATATCATACACCATTTGTTTACCTAAAATCGTGGGGCTCTGCCCCACACCTGGCACAAGACCGTCTTGCCGCTGGGGGCGTGCCCCCAGACCCGCACTTTTTGTTGTTTACGACACGTTGGGTATGACACGATTGGGTTTTCATACTCTGTGCTTTGTTCGTGTCGCCGATTTGCTTATCTGGCATACTCAACAACACGGGTTTCACGCACTAGGCTGATTTTAATCTGCCCTGGATACTCCAACTCTTCTTCTACCCGTTTAGCAACATCTCGAGCAAGAACGGTCATTGCCAAATCATCGATTTGGTCGGGAAGGATAATTATACGAAGCTCACGACCAGCTTGCATTGCAAAAGATTTTTCAACGCCCGAGAAGCTTTCGGCTAAAGCCTCCAATTTCTCTAAACGCTTCACGTAGGATTCCAACGGCTCGCGGCGTGCTCCTGGTCTAGCCCCTGAAATCGCATCGGCTGCTTGTGCGATGATTGCGATAATGCTAGTGGGCTCAACATCGCCATGATGCGATTCCACCGTGTTTATAACCGCCTCGGGTTCACGATATTTGCGGCAGATACTTACGCCAACGGCAACGTGCGAACCCTCTGCTGTGTCGTGGTTTATCGCCTTTCCAATGTCGTGTAGCAATCCCGCTCGCTTGGCTAATTTTATATCCGCCCCCAATTCGCTTGCGATTAAGCCGCTTAGATAGGCGACCTCTATCGAATGTTTCAGCATATTCTGCCCGTAGCTGGTGCGGAATTTCATTTTGCCCAGAAGTTTGACAATCTCGTTGTGAATACCGTGTATGCCCGTCTCGAAGATTGCCGCCTCGCCCTCTTCTTTTATGATGGCATCGACCTCTTTTTTGGCCTTTTCGACCATCTCTTCGATGCGGGCAGGGTGAACTCTGCCGTCAATGACGAGTTTTTCCAACGCAATACGAGCGATTTCACGCCGCATGGGGTCAAAGCCTGATAATACAACCGCTTCGGGGGTGTCATCGATTATCAAATCCACTCCTGTAAGGGATTCTAGAGTACGGATATTGCGGCCTTCTCGCCCAATTATGCGTCCCTTCATCTCATCGTTCGGCAGTTGCACCACAGAAACGGTGGTTTCCGCTATGTGATCGACAGCACAGCGTTGCACGGCGGTTGCGATAATATCTCTTGCCTTTTTGTTTGCCTCGTTACGGGCACGTTGTTCGATATCTCGCACCATTTTCGCAGACTCAAATTTTGCCTCAACCTCGATTGTGCTAATCAGGATACGCTTTGCCTCATCGGTTGTAAGCCCTGATATACGCTCCAATTCTTTTTGGTGCAGAGCCAACGCTCTTGCCGCCGTCTCCCGCTCCCGCTCCAGTTGATCCATTTTCCTGCGTAATTGTTCCTCTTTCTTCTCTTGGTTCTCTAGTTTGCGATCCAACGTCTCTTCCTTTTGGATTAAACGTCTTTCCAAACGCTGCGACTCGTTTCTGCGCTCCTTTGCATCCTTGTCTGCTTCATTCTTGGTCTTTATACTCTCTTCTTTAGCCTCTAAAAGCAACTCTTTAGAACGTGCTTCCGCCGTTCGTTTAGCCTCTTCGATAATATTTTCCGCCTCAATTTCTGCGGACCCAAGTTTTGACTCAGCTACTTTCTTCCTATACAAAATGCCTGCGAGAAATCCCGCAAAAAGGCAAAAAACAGCCACAACACCCACCAAAATAATAGACGTAAGGGTCATGGGTGAATAATGCACCTCCTCAAAGTACGTAGTATAAAGATAAAACTACGCCAGATATTATTCTAACTCCTTTTCGCAAGGTTGTCAAGTGAGTTGCAGAATTATTTGCAAAATAAGTGGCAAAAAATTTTTTCAAAAAAACTTGCAATTTTATTTTGCATGGGTTACAATAATAAGTGGGTTTCATTGTTGGGTTTTTCCTTTGGCGGAAGAGGCGGTTTTTACCGCCTCTTTTGTTATTTAACCCTTAGTCTAAAACCCCTTTGCGGGGAACAACACCAAAGACAGCCGCCAAGTCTTTTAGTTCCTGTGTCGAGATGGTCTGCTTTATGCCACCTTGCGCACGTACATACGAATATATTTGAGCCGCTTTTTCTGCGGTCTCTATCAGCCCGAAGGTTTCGTCAAAACTGCAGCCTGCACCGTATATACCGTGATACGGCCAAAGCACCAAGCGGCAAGTTTCCATTTTTTTTGCGGTCTCCATGCCTATTTCGTTGCTACCAGGCATTAGCCAGGGAAGTATTCCGATCCCTTCGGGGAAAACGATTATACATTCCGTACACATTTTCCACAGCGTTTTTGTAAAATCTTCCTCTTTCAGGCTATGCGTAAACGACATGGCAAGCAGATGTGTTGCGTGGGAGTGCATAATAATACGGTGGTTTGCATCCTGCTCAAGCCTAGCCATATGGCTCATAAAATGCGTGGGCAACTCGCTTGTGGGGTTTGCACCGTCTTCCAGACCCCAGAGCAAATCCAGGCCACCGCCGCCGACTCTTACTATACCCAGCACTTCTTCGGGATTTTTTGCGGCGTTTTTGAAATAATGGCCCGATCCTGTTACCAAAAAATATTTACCCATCAATTTTGCCACATCGAAATCAAGTGCTATTTGGCGTTTTATCATTTTTTTCGGCAACATCATATCCAATTCCGTTTCATTCAGCAGGCAAGAAATATTACCGCCATTACGCTCATTCCAGCCCAAACGATACATATTAGACATCGTTTCCACCATTTCCCTAACAATCTTACTCTCTAAAACACTCATTTTTCTCCTCCTAAAACCGTGGGGCTCTGCCCCACACCCCGCTGGGCTCTGCCCAGACCCGCAAGGGGCTCTGCCCCTTGACCCCGCTGGGGGCGCGCCCCCAGACC
>WRKH01000070.1 GCA_009778175.1 Turicibacter sp. | reverse complement strand
CCAAACAAAAATTTAAAGTTTGTCCACTTTTCAAAGTGGCGGGGGTCTGGGGGCTGGCCTCCAGCGGGGTGTGGGGCAGAGCCCCACGGTCTTAAAGCAGAATTTCCAATAGTTCGTTTATGTTGGAAACGCCGTAAATTTCCATTTTTTCGGGTTTTTTTAAGCCTTTTAGATGGCTTGTGGGGAGAATACAACTTTTGAACCCGAGCTTGTGTGCCTCGAAAATGCGGCGTTCTGCCATCGTAACCGCTCGTAGTTCGCCTGTTAAGCCCACTTCGCCAAATATCATTGTGTGTGGGTCTATGTGCCTGTTCTTGTAACTGGAGGCAAGAGCGGCGATTAATGCCGCATCTGAGGCAGGTTCGGCTATTTTCATGCCGCCCGCCACGTTTACATAACTGTCGTAGGTCGCCATTTTTGCACCCGCTCGTTTCTCCAAAACGGCTATTAGCATAACCATTCGATTGTAATCGATGCCCGTAGCTGTGCGGCGAGGGTTGCCAAATTGCGAAAGGCTGCATAATGCCTGTATCTCCGCCAAAATCGGGCGACTCCCCTCCAAACAACAGGTAATGACCGAGCCGCTAACATTTAACGGCCGCCCCGCAAGCATATATGCGGAAGGATTATCTATCTCAACCAACCCTTTTTCCTGCATTTCAAAAATAGCTATCTCGTTCGTTGAGCCGAACCGATTTTTTACAGCCCTCACAATGCGGTAACGCTCCGTGCGTTCCCCCTCAAAATATAACACCGTGTCCACCATATGTTCAAGCAAACGTGGGCCCGCAATAGCCCCTTCCTTGGTTACGTGCCCCACAACCATGATGGCGGAAGATGTGGCTGTGTTTGCCTTTGCTATACGCATAAGTTTTGCCGTACATTCTCGTATCTGCACCACAGAACCTGGTGCAGAGGAAAGTTCTGTGTTTACCATGGTTTGTATGGAATCAATCATCACGATTTCCGGCGGATTTTTGGTGGTACGCAAATGTTCGATTGTGCTTATGACAACATCGATGTCCGTTTCTCCCAGTATGTAGATGTTTTCTGCCCCGATGCCGAGTCTGTCGGCACGCATCTTTATTTGACGGGGGCTTTCCTCGCCAGATACATACAGACAGGTACGTCCATTTCTGTCCAAATTGCTGCAAATTTGCAATAGCAAAGTGGATTTGCCGATACCAGGATCGCCCCCAAGCAAAAGGAGCGATCCCTCAACCACGCCGCCGTTAAGGACTTTGTCGAGTTCGACCAGACCCGTGCCGATGCGTGAGCCTTCGCTGGTTTCGCTGACCTCCGCTAATCTTAACGGTAAATCCCTTTTATTTGCTACATTTTGGCGTTTGGCGGCGACAACGCTCTTTTCCAGACTGTTATACTGCCCGCAATCCATGCACCGCCCAACCCATTTTCCCGATTCGTATCCGCAACTCTTGCAGATGTAGACCGTTTTTTCCGCCATATTATACCCTAACGATGCCCTTGGCTTTTTCCGCTTGCATTTGAGCCTTTACGCATAGTTCCGCCGCTAAAAATGCGTGTTCCTGTGTCATTGCGTTTTCTGTGCGGTTTAGACAATCCAAAATCAATCGCCCAAAATAAGGGTGTCCCACTTTGCCCTCCACGTCAAAATATTGCTCGCCCTTGTGGTTGACAAGGTATAGATTTCCGCCCTGTTGCCGCCGTGCAATGTCAACGTATTTTCGCATTTCGATATAGCCGTCCGTGCCTAAAATAAACGTCCGTCCGTCCCCCCAGGTGGAAAGACCGTCAGGCGTAAACCAGTCAACCCTAAAATAACCCGTTGCACCATTGTCTGCCTTTAATGTGCAATCGCCAAAATCGTCCAATCCTGGAAATTGGGGATTGTGGTAATTTTCTATCTGTGCCGAGAGGATTTCGGCCGCCTTTGCTCCCGTGTAATGCAGGAATTGTTCAATTTGATGACTGCCAATATCGCATAAAATGCCGCCATATTGCTCTCGCTTATAAAACCAAGCTGGCCGCCAAGAATGACTGGCACGATGAGGCCCCATGCCCAGCGTTTGCACTACTCTCCCGATTGCTCCCTCTTCTATAAGCTCCGTGGCAAAAGTAGCCGCCTCCACGTGCAGTCGTTCGGAATAGTATACGGCGTATTTTTTGCCCGTCTTTGCAACCATATCCTTGGCTTGCTCTAGCTGTTCCAAGGTGGTCAGAGGGGCTTTGTCGGTAAAATAATCTTTGCCCGCCGCCATTGAACGCAACCCAAGCGGACAGCGTTCAGAGGCTATAGGGGCGGATGCCACAAGTTTAACCTCCGCATCCTCAAAAATTTCCTCTTCGCTACGCGCCGCTTTCGCCGTTGGGAATTGTTTTATGTATTGCTCCACTTTTTTGGGGTCGGGATCGTAAATATATTTAAGTTCCGCCCCCGCCTCGATTAATCCGTTGCACATACCTCCGATATGCCCGTGATCCAAGCCGATTGCGGCGAAAACAAATTCATTCCCGCTAACTACTGGATTAGGCTTGCCTTTTGGGGCATAGTTCATGCCGCTTGTATTGCTCGACATAATGCTCACTCCTTTGAAATTAAAAATTTTTGCATCTACCATTATACCACAAAAACATTTTTTTGCATAAAAAAGTATATTTTTCCAAAAAAATGTGATAGAATAGTAGATATAATTCTGAATGGAGGAATGTATCATGAAAAATATCGCTATAGTAGGCACTGGAAATATCTCCAGAGTGCATATCGAGGGGCTTTTGGAGCTTAGCGAGCGTTGCAAAATCGTTGCACTCGTGGATATTTACCCCGAAAAGGCGGAAGAAAAAAACAAAACCTTTAACCTGAACGCAAAGGTTTTTGACAGCCATGAGAAAATGCTAGAATCTGGGCTTGACATCGATTTAGTGCATATATGCACACCGCCGTACGTCCATGCGAGTATCGCCATAGACTGCATGAACAAAGGTAAGAACGTACTTGTAGAAAAGCCTATGGGCACGTGTTTAAAAGAGTGCGACGACATGATTGAGGCGGAGCGGCGGAACAATGTTACCATGGCCATCGTTGCCCAAAATCGCTACAGGCAGGGCGTACATAATTTAAAAACATTAGCCGATAGTGGAATCGCTGGCAAAGTGCGAGTCGCCCATGTAAATTCATTTTGGTGGCGCGGGCATAGCTACTATGATTTATGGTGGCGTGGATTGTGGGAAAAAGAGGGCGGCGGGCCTACACTCAACCACGCTGTGCATCACATAGACATGATTAACTGGATACAGGGCTTGCCGCTGGAGGTAACATCGGTGCTTGCCAACGTAATGCACGATAATTCTGAGGTTGAGGATATATCGTTTGCGGCACTTAGGTATGCGGACGGCAGTATTGCGGAGGTTACAAGTTCGGTTGTACATCATGGCGAGGAGCAGGGGGTAATATTGCAATGTGAAAGGGCAAAAATAGCCACGCCTTTCGATTGCAAGGCTGACAAATCGTCTTCCAATGGTTTTCCTTCCCCAAACACAGAGTTAGTAGACGAGATAACAGCTGCTTACAACGCCATACCCAAACTTAAGTATGAGGGGCATACAGGGCAATTTGACAATGTGATAACAGCTTTGGAAAACGGCACAAGGCCTGACATAATAGGCATTGACGGCAGGAAGACCATCGAGCTTATCACGGCAATTTACAAGGCAGGATTTTTGAAGCGCACTGTAGAATTACCATTATCAAACACAGACGATTACTACACTTTCGACGGTTTACTAAAAAACGTGGTCAAATTTTACGAAAAAGTCTCATCAGTCGAAAATTTCTCAGACGAAAAAATAACCGTCGGCCGATATTAAAGATTAAAACCGTGGGGCTCTGCCCCACACCCCG
>WRKH01000069.1 GCA_009778175.1 Turicibacter sp. | reverse complement strand
TCCATTCTCGTAACAGGCAACTCGAAACACTATCCGCCTGAGGATTTTATCATGTCGCCAACGGATTTTTTGAAAAGTTTCGCTTGTGAAAATTGAATATGTGCAGCTTTTTGGGCGGCGGTGGTTGCCTTTTATAGTCGAAAAATCGAAAATTAAAATTCCTACTTGTGAAATTGCGAAATTTTTTCAAAAAAATTTTGACAAACAAAAATCCATAGTGTTATAATGTAAAAAGAGTTGAATTTCCAAGGCAGAGCAGGCAACTCAACTAAAAAGTCGCAAAACGGCTGAAAAATTTTCAAGAAAGGATTGACAAAATTGCTAAACTATGGTATAATTAGAAGCAGAGCAGAGCATTAGCTTAAGTTATGCGGTTTTGTCGTACCTAAAAAAATCAAGTAACTCCATAACACAAGTAAATTGGCTAACTTTTAAGCCAACAAATAAATTTGCTTGTGTTTTTTGTTATGCAAAAAATACAAATAGGAGCTGCTCGACAGTCCTGGTTATGCCACTAGATAATTGACATATTTGAAAGATGACGGCAATTGCCCAAGTTACATTGAACTTTTGCGGCGGATAACTTAATAAGGAGGTCAAAACATGATATTTTGGATTTTTGTAATAGTCGGTTCAATTATTCTAAGTGCAGTATTGGCGAAAAAAGACTGGATTTACAGGTATCAAAGCCACACAATCGTTGTTCAAAATAGGTTTACCTACTGCGAACTACACGTAAATGGCAAATTGCAATACAAAGGCGGAATGTTTAGCACAAAACTCTATGGGAAATTGCCGAGCGGCGAGGAAGTTTTTGCTAAACTGGGGCAGGGACTGCTCTCGATAAGGTGCAGGTTGCGGATTGACGGCAAGGAAATATCGCCAACCGAACCGCTCACATCAAGCAACACATACATTCCACCTACAAAAACTCCTGTTCACACGCCGACTACCCAATCGTACACCTCGGATATATACGAACTAAAACGCCGAGCATACGACGGAGACACCGAAGCGATGTTCAAATTATCCACGGCATTACTAGGAACAAGAGACGAGGATTCCGCTTTTGACTGGCTAGTTAAAGCGGCAGAATTGGGTCATTCTGCTGCAAGGCACGAGGCAGGAGAAATATATTTTGAAACATACTTAAAAACAGGCAATATATCGGCATTAAGGGCATCTGCTAATTTTGGAAACAAAGATGCCTTGCAAAATATACAAAGATAGATAAAAAGGAGAATATTTATGGCAAAATTATTAACGGCAAGCGGCAGCGAAATAACGCACACATCTAATCCCAGTGTAGCGGATTATAGCAGCAGATACGGCGATTGGATAGAGGTTTTAGCCAACGGAGGGACTTTGGGCAATAGAGCAGGGTTAATTATCGATAAATCGGGCAATACATATGTAGATTTTACGTCATATGCTTACGATACCTCTGGAGAAAAAATCGTATTTGGTAAAGGTGGAAATGGCTTTGAAGTTATAAACAATACGGTGGATATGCAGGTAATAGGTTATCTCGCATGGTGTAGGTCGAGGGTCGCTGGATTTTTCGGCTTGAACGGAAAATTAGTATTTGAAATAGATGTCAACGACCCAAATGCAACATCCAAAAAAGGTGGCTGTTTAGCTTTTATCATAAAGGCAGCTGTTATAATATTCATAATTTGGTTGGCAATTTTCCTATTCTTCGGAATTATACCCGCATTAAGACTAATGTAGAGGCGAATAGTTACGCCCTTGCACTTAAAAACAATAGCGTTATTATTTTATTGCCACAAGCAACCCACATTTTGAATTTTAACAAAAGGAGCAACCCATGACAAATTTCAGCCAATACAATGACGATTTCAAAGACCTAATAGTCCGAACTAGCTACGAAGTCCCATTTGATGAGCTGTCAAAAATCCACGGCGTTCCGATATATCTGATACGCTACTGGCGATACGGCAATCTGCTAATCGGCGACGACCTAAAAACCGCCACAAAAGTAGCCTACAAACTCAAACACCCCACGAACCATTTCAAATGGGTTACGAAATATCACGTTCCGCTCGACATCACAAGCGTAACCGCACAAAATATTTTCGTAACGGATTACAGTGGTAGCCGCATAACCGACCAGGCCAACCTGTCAATCGAACCTAATCCGAACGCCTTTTCCGTTACGCCGACCGTTCCGTATAAGTACGATGTATTTTACTATCTGCATCTCACGGACGGACTGCGATTTACGAGCCGCAAACGCCCAAAGCCCATGATTATCCGTTTCATGGTCATCGAGGAACATCAAGGCAAGGGGATTCGTTTTATCAAAGAAGTCGTTGACGGCTATTCCCTGTTGCGTGAGGTCGATACCGGGAAAGAAATGGAGTTTTTGCCAGAATCGAAAGACGGCATAATAAAAAATGTTCCGCAACGGTCAAAATTGGGCAATTTAGCCGCTCTATTCGCCGCAACGGTAAATAAAGGCTACAATTTCAATCTGATAAACCACGCTTACGATTGGAAAATCACGTTGCGTTGGGAGGGCAGTTGCGAGACGGATTTGGATTTACACGCCTATTTTTCAGACGGAACAAGGATGTATTTCGCCAACAAAATGTACGCAAAGGATGCGGCAAATGTCGCTTGGTTGGATTACGATTATCGCACGCATCCCGATTTCAGCGACCGCATAAAAAAGCCCGAAATTTTTACGTTGTTGGGCAAACCTGCCGATGCCGTGAAGATTGCCGTCAACAATTTTAACGGCGGCTCGTTGCGGAAAAAAATCGAAGTGGAAATTTTTCGTACAAAAGGGCGGAAGAATGCCCTGCATAAGAAATTCACGATTCCGCCGAAAGAATTGAGCGGTATCGTGGGGACTAATTATGCTGTGTGCATAATTGATTTGAATACAGCCGAGGTGGAAGATTTGACGGGGGATTTGTAATGAGAAAATTGTGCGTAATGTTAGTTTTTTGCTATGTTTTCGCTCGTTCAATACAGACAGCTTAGTTCGTCTCTCTTCTTCAACAATCTAACAGCCTCATTATTCTCCAAAATTATATACGGTTATCCTCCAACCACCGCAACTCACAACCCCCACTCCCCCAAAACCCTCCGCATATACCCAGCCACATCCATCCCATACGCCACATCAAGCTGCCCACCCGCAATTATCTCCCTCACCGCACCATTAACCTGAATCTCCCCATCTTTCATCACTATCATATGCCCGCTTAACATCATCGCAAGGTTCAAATCATGCAAAACCCCCACAACTGCCCGCCCATTCACTGCCCATTTCTTCAAATATTCGATTATCTCAATCTGGCATTTTATATCCAAATGATTCGTAGGCTCGTCAAGCAAGATTATACGTGGCTCCTGTGCCAATGCCCGTGCCAAAAACACACGCTGCAACTGCCCGCCCGACAATTTCGTTATATCCCTATCCCTTTCCGCCAGCAAATTCACAGCCTCCAACGACTCCCTTACCACCCGCCTATCTTCCTCCGTAGGACTCCCCATCGCTCTGGCTTTAATATGCAAATATCTGCCCATCATCACAGTATCAAAAACGCTATACGCAAAATAAACATTAGGCTGCTGACTTAACATCGCCACATTCAACGAAATTTCACGCCGTTTCAGCTCGCCATACGATTTCCCAAACAATTCAATATCCCCTCGCACAGGAATAATCTTCGCCATCGCCTTCAACAACGTACTTTTCCCACACCCATTCGGCCCAACAATAGAAATATTCCCCTTCACCTCAAAGGAAACACCCCGTATCACATCAACACCCTCATAACCCGCCGACACATTATTCAAGATTAGCATTTTTCTACCTCTAAAACCGTGGGGCTCTGCCC
>WRKH01000068.1 GCA_009778175.1 Turicibacter sp. | reverse complement strand
CACCTGTTGATGACGGGGCAGAGCCTCTGGAGTGTTACACCAAATTGCGTTAGGAAAACGGAAGTTCCGAAGCATGACACGTTGAATGAGGAAATTAGCAATATATAGTGTTTAATAGCATTTTATAAAGTTTTTACATCGGACACCAAATTTTGGCACACATCTCGGGCAAGTTGCGAATGAACTTTATACGCATTATCCCTGGGGACAAGGTTTTAGTGGCAATGTCGCCCTACGATTTGACTAAAGGGCGTATTATTTGGCGTGATAAATAAGCATAAAGGAGCATAAACCATGAAAGTTAGACCATCAGTAAAGCCCATATGCGAAAAATGCAAGATAATCAAGCGAAAGGGCGCAGTTAGGGTAATTTGTGAAAATCCCAAACACAAGCAACGGCAAGGTTAATTTTATAGGAAAGGAGCAAAACCATGGCACGTATATCAGGAATTGACTTACCGCGCGAAAAGCGTGTAGAAATAGGGCTTACCTACATTTATGGGATAGGTCGCTCGAGTGCGTTGCGTATAGCAAAACAGGCAAATATTGCCGACGGCACAAGAATACGAGATTTAACCGATGACGAAGTTGTTAGCATACAGCGCATTATCGAAGCATCTCAAATGGTAGAGGGCGATTTGCGCCGTGAAATAGCACTCAATATCAAGCGGCTAGTGGAAATTGGCTGCTACAGAGGAATCCGCCACCGCCGTGGACTTCCTGTAAGAGGTCAACGTACCAAAACCAACGCAAGAACTCGTAAAGGTAAGGCACGGACAGTTGCTAATAAGAAGAAATAATGCGAAATAACGCAAAATCGTGAGTAATCACGAGATACAGTAGGATATTGCTACAAATTAGTAGCAAAAATTATCCAAAAAGTAGGCAAAATTTGCTGATTAGTAGCGAAAATCCTAAAAAACAACCATTTAGGTTGCAATTTTAAGCAAAGGAGATTGAGATATGCCAAAAAGGACGGCAAGAAAAGCGACTACCAGAAGAAGACGCGACAGAAAGTTTGTCGATCGTGGACAGGCACATATACAGTCATCATTTAATAACACAATAGTAACAATTACCGACTCGGCAGGAAACGCATTATCGTGGGCATCGGCTGGACAAATGGGCTTTAGAGGTTCAAGGAAATCCACGCCATATGCGGCACAAATGGCGGCAGAGACGGCGGCAAATGCAGCACGTGAGTACGGTCTTAAAGTGGTGGAAGTATTTGTAAAAGGCCCCGGCAGCGGTCGTGAGGCGGCAATAAGGGCTTTGCAAGCGGCAGGGCTTGAAGTAACTATGATAAAAGACGTAACGCCTGTACCGCACAACGGCTGTAGGCCGCCAAAAAGAAGAAGAGTATAGGGAGGTTAATCTATGGCAAGATATACTGGGCCTGTTTGCAGACGTTGCCGCAGAGAGGGCGAAAAACTGTTCATAAAGGGCGAAAAATGCAGCAAAACTACGTGTCCCATGAACAAGCGTGCGTTCGCACCAGGGCAACACGGCACATCACGCCGCAAGCTGTCCGAATATGGGCAACAACTGCGCGAAAAGCAAAAGGCAAAACGAATCTATGGGCTTATGGAGTCCCAATTTAGAAAATATTTTGACATTGCGTCCAATATGAAAGGCATCACTGGCGAAAATATGCTGAGTTTGCTTGAGTTGCGGCTAGATAACGCAATGTATAGGCTAGGCTATGGGCGTTCTCGCACCGAAGCACGGCAAATCGTCCGCCACAATTTGGTAACGGTAAACGGTAAAAAATTAAATATTCCGTCCTATATACTAAAAGTGGGCGATGTGATTGAAATAAGGGAAAAATCTCGCACTCTACAGCGGTTTAAGGACGTTATCGACGTAACGGCATCTCGCATTGTGCCAGAATGGCTGAGCGCCGAGCACGAGCATTTGCGTGGTACGGTTGTATCCGTTCCCGCAAGAGAGCAGATTACTATTCCTGTTCGTGAAACTTTGATAGTAGAATTTTACTCCAAGTAGGAGGTATTTTATGTTTGAATTTGGAAAACCTCGTATTGACGCGACACACCGTTCAGAGGACGGCACACATAGTCGCTTTGTTATCGAGCCACTGGACAGAGGATATGGCACAACGTTGGGCAACTCTCTGCGGCGAGTGTTGCTTTCTAGCTTGCCTGGTGCGGCGGTCAGCAACATCAGAATAGACGGCGTTTTGCACGAATTTAGCACTATCCCAGGCGTAAAAGAGGACGTATCGGAAATTATATTAAATCTCAAAAAATTGGCGATTAAGAATCACAGCAACAGCGACGAGCCGAAATTTGCCTACATTGACGCAATCGGCGATGGTGCAGTTTACGCCAAAGATATAAAAATTGATGCCGACATAGAAATAGCCAATCCTGACTTGCTGATAGCGACTTTAAGCGGCGGAAGTAGCACACGGCTCTACATGGAAATAACGATAACCAAAGGGCGCGGCTACATCGGCGCAGACAAAAACAAAAAGCCCGACCAATCCATTGGGGCGATTCCTGTGGATTCTATTTATACGCCAGTCCGCAAGGTAAACTACACGGTGGAAGACACGCGTGTGGGCAGCATTACCGATTACGACCGCCTTATATTGGAAGTTTGGACGAATGCGACAATTACGCCAGAAGATGCGGTAAGTTCAGCATCGGCGGTGTTAATGGAACATATAGCGTTATTTAACAACCTTAAAACCACCGTCGCCGAAAAAGAAAAAACCGCCGTAGTAGTGGAACATCACGAGCAAAAAATGGATAACGCACTATTCGCAATCACTATCGAAGAGCTGGATTTATCCGTGCGTTCATACAACTGCTTGAAACGGGCGGGTATAAACTGCGTGGGCGATTTAGCCGACAAAACGGAAGAAGACATGATGAAAGTCCGTAACCTAGGCAGAAAATCGTTGGAAGAAGTCTTAAATAAAATGAAATCCCTTGGATTATCCCTGCAAGCATCGCCGTCTAACAATGATTCGGACGATGTTGTTGAGGAGTAACTTTTGGTTGACATTATGACATATAGTAAAAACAAAAAAAGTTTTTTCGGGAGGAGGAGCGAAAAATGGCAGATTATAGGAAGTTAGGCAGAACCTCGTCATCGCAACGCAAGGCAATGTTGCGTAGTTTGGCGACCAACTTATTGTATCACGATAAAATTGTAACCACCGAGGCACGGGCAAAAGAGGTTCGCCGTTTGGCAGAAAAGCTGATAACATTGGCAATAAAAGAGCATGAAAACTACACAGAAGAAACGATAAAAGCGAAAATACCGCAAAAAGATGCCAAAGGCAACAGGGTAAAAAAAGAAGTAGACGGCAAAAGAGTAACAGTCTTTGACGAGGTAGACAAAACAATAAAAAAAGACAAGCCGTCCAGACTAATAGCACGGCGGAAAATACTAAGCGTACTATATCCAGTAACCGATGTACCCAAAGACGGCCGCAAAAAGCGGAGTTTGTCCAAAAAAATAGATATGCCCGCAAGGCTATTTGACACAATAGCACCACGTTACACAAATCGGCGCGGCGGATATACGCGCATAGTTAAAATTGGTCCACGCAAAGGCGATGCCGCCGAAATGGTTTTGTTGGAGTTGGTTTAGGCAATTTACAAAGTTGTAAAAAAGCTAGTAAAATAGGTAAGTGGAGCAGGGCAGCCTTTTGGGGTTTGCTCTGCTTAGGGTGGGGTAAAAAATAAGAGGGAACGGGCAAACGGGCAAACGGGCAAACGGGCAAACGGGCAAACGGGCAAACGGGCAAACGGGCAAACGGGCAAACGGGCAAACG
>WRKH01000067.1 GCA_009778175.1 Turicibacter sp. | reverse complement strand
CCCCCCAAGATTGTCGCTAACAGCACCGCCCGTGGCTTTTATGTCAGGGGCTACTTTTGGTACGAAAAAATCCAAAACGCTTGTAGGCTTGACAATAACTATATCCCTAGGGTGTTAGCTAACGAGGAGGCTGTTGCCAAAGTAAACGGCGACACCAACAACATCGCACCCACCCAAAAATGCAGGGGCAGGACAACGAACGTAAAAACCTTGTTGCTCCGACACAGCCATCTGTGACTGGTTACGGGTATCGTTTCCCTCGCCATTGAATAGACTCGTTATCACAAGTGGGCGTTTTTAGTTTCAACAAATAAATTTTTGAAAAAGGACGGATTTATCATGAAATCAAAGAGAAGAATTACTTTTGAAATTTGGTTTTTCCAAATATGCGTGCTGTTGATGTTTTTTTCTTTCACTCTGGTGGGACTCATCGCCTATGCAATAGGTCGCAGTGCTCTGCTTATCTACTACATCGAGACCGAGTTGGTCAGGTATGTGCTGCCATTAGTGATTATGGCACTCGGCTTTGCTGTCGTGTTGACTTTTGTATTGCTGTTTGGGCTAAGACGTAGGTTGAAATTTACGATGAGGCGGGCAAGGGCGGAGATGCAAAAATTTCCGTTTGGTAACATGGATTTTCGTACACGTAAAAATGACACTCACTCTGTATTCGACCTGCTTTACGAGAGTCTTGCCGAGGCGGTGGAATCAAACAAGGAGATTTTTAAGGATATAAACGACATGGTAACGAGCCATAACGCTGGCATTTATGACGTGCATATCGATGAGTCCAAGTACGAAGGTCAAAACCGTGTGTTTGTTCAAAATATAAACAAAATGGTCTTTATGTACGTGGACGACTACATCGAGGTTATAAACACATTTAAATCCTACAGTGAAGGCGATTTTACCCCCGAAGTTCGGGAATATCAAGAAAATTGGGCATGGGCAAACGATGTAATGCGGACTTTGAAAGAGAATTTTAAGCATATCTTAGTCGATGTGGGGAATTTGGCGGAGAATGCTGCTCAAGGTAAGTTTGACATCTCTGTAGACTCGCATAACTTTAAGGGCGAGTGGGCGACAATGATAACCCAGCTGAACAATTTGATAAAACATATAGACGGGCCGCTAGCCGATATTGAGTATAATATTATGCTTATGGCGAATGGTGATTTTACGCTGCTCGAGGGCGACTATCACGGGGAGTTTAAGATGATGCAAGAATCTTGTAACGCCGTTAATAAATTTATCTATGCCTATGTGCAAGAAATATCTGAGGCTTTGATTCAGCTAGGCGAGGGAAATTTGAACATTAGCCTAAAACAGGAGTATATTGGCTCGTTTGCACCCATCAAGACGGCTATGAACACCATAGTTGAGGAATTAAACTCCACGGTAGCGGACATACAATCGGCAGTAGATTACGTAGCCGAGGGGGCTGAGGAGGTTGCGAAAGTCTCGATAACATTAGCCGATGGAGCTGCCAGCCAGTCCGATTCGGTCAACGATTTAAATAATTTTGTCGTCTTGATGACCAGCATTGCTAATCGTGCTGGCGAAAAAGTGGCTCTTGCCGATAAAAATGCAACGCTTACCAAGGATTCCGTAACAAACGGGAGCAGATCGGTTGAAGATATGTCCACGACAATGAACAGACTGCGAGAATCTAGCGAAAATATCGCCCGCATTATAGACGTGATTACCAATATCGCCTTCCAAACGAATCTGCTTGCACTAAACGCCTCGGTCGAATCGGCTAGGGCTGGCGAACACGGCAGAGGGTTCTCGGTAGTGGCTGAAGAAGTCCGCAATCTAGCGACCCGAAGCCAGCAATCGGCATTAGAAACATCTACGATTGTTGAGGAAGACCTTAGAAATGTGGCGGATGGTTTGCGGATTACCAGCGAAGTGGTCTCAGTTTTTAAGGATATAGAGCTTACTATCAACGAAATATCGCAAACCATGGACGAAGTAACCGAGATAGCGAAAGAGCAGATGAAATCCGTCTCCGATGTAACGGAGAGCATAGGCACAATAGCGAGGGTTACGGGAGATTTATCTGAAACCTCATTCAGCTCGTCCGCCGCCGCTGATGAACTAAGCTCCCAAGCCCGATTGCTCAGGGAGAAAATCGCCTTCTTCAAAATAAAGTAGAACATAAACCGTGGGGCTCTGCCCCACACCCCGCCAGGGCGCGTCCTGGACTGCACATTGTGTCCTATAAGAAAGGGAGGATTTATAATGACGAGGTTTTTGAAAACGGCAATACTCTTGTTTGCACTAATAGCAACGGTGTTGATAATTGGCAACGCACAGGCTTTGGCGAATACATCGCTAAATGTCGTGATAGACGGGCAGATGGTCGCATTTACTGATGCACAACCTGCGATTATCGAGGGCAGAACACTTGTGCCTGTACGGGGCGTATTTGAAAATATGGGCTTTTTGGTGGAATGGCAGGAGAACACTTCCACAGCCATATTGACCCGCACGGCAGCAGGAGACAACACGACCGTAACCGTGCGAATTGGCGACAATTTCATTATGGTGAATGGTCAGCCTAATTTCCCCGAAGTGCCGCCACAGATTCTAAACGACCGCTTTATGTTGCCGCTTAGAGCCGTTGCGGAGGCTACTGGTGCAGATGTGCAATGGATAGAGGCGACAGGCACGGCAATGATAACGACAGCTTCCTTGGCTGGTGCTATGCCCACTCCCGCTCCTGATGTAGCCATTGCAACGCCTCAGCCCACACCAATCCCCAGCCCCACGATAACCCCCGTCCCCAGTCCAACACCCACCCCGATAACCATTGCCGAATTTGAGCGGAGAGTATTGGAGCTTACGAATCTCGAAAGGACTAGAGTGGGATTGCCGCCGTTTATCGTAGACGAAACCTTGACGAGAGCGGCAAGATCGCATAGCGAAGATATGGCTAGAAATAATTTTTTTGGGCACACGGGCACGGACGGCTCCAATCTTGCACAAAGGATGCAAAACGCAGGCTGGGCACCAGGTAATGATTCGTTTGCTGAAAACATAACCGATGCGTACGCCCCAGAGATTGCGATAAACGCTTGGATGAACTCCGAACGGAACAGGGAAAATATCTTAGATCCCAACTATACCCATATAGGCGTGGGAGTCAGCTACGCTCAAGAGCTTACGAAAACGACCCAATTATTCGGCAGAATAGGCGACACACCCACACCCACGCCAGCACCAACCCCCACACCCACACCGACTCCCGCCCCTGCACCCATGACCGTCTCCGATTTTGAATCTAGAATCTTTGAGCTTGTCAACATTGAGCGAGCTGCGGCAGGAATCCCGCTACTCGTATGGAACGATGATTTGGCAAGGGCAGCACGGATACACAGCGAAGATATGGATAGAAATAATTTTACAGGTCATACGGGCTCTGACGGCTCTAGCTTAGCGGACAGAGTGGCAAGAGTAGGATTAGGAGCAGCCTGGAACGGATTGGGCGAAAACGTGGCACGTGGACAAGCCACCCCCGAGGCCGCAATGGACTCCTGGCTAAATTCCCCAGGGCATCGGGAAAATATCTTAAACCCGAGCTACACTCAATTCGGAGCAGGTCGCAGCGGCAACGCCACCACACAGAAATTTATGAGTACATGGTAAACAAAATTAACTCATATTTTCAAATTTTTGGTATTTCGTAGGGGCGGATAGAATCCGCCCGTTATGGCTTGCGGGCGGATTCTATCCGCCCCTACGCTAATGCA
>WRKH01000066.1 GCA_009778175.1 Turicibacter sp. | reverse complement strand
CCGATATTCTGGGCGGTTCGGTGGATTTGTTCCTGTTTGACCCAAGCGGCAGAGAACAGCGGATTACAATCGGTGCAGCCGAAACCGTGAGAAATATTCCGTTAACGGCTGGAATTTGGCAATATAACGCCTTTGGAATGTTTTGGAGCGGAGATATTTCGGTTGTTGGGCGAGTTGAATAATTTGGAAATTTCCGAGATTTACGAAAAAAGGGCGATTTAACAGTCGCCCTTTACAGCATTCGCATAATTTTCACGAACAATCCCAATTATAAAGCACATCATCAAATTTAAGATTTTGCAAATTTTGGCGATTTATGAAAAAATTCGCAACGCCCATATCGCCCCACATTATGCAATCTTTCGGCTTGCCCTGCTCGTATTCGCTCGCCATTTGAAAAAGCAGCGTGTCATATTTTTTGGAATTTTTGACATAAAATCTCGGATCTTCTTGCGTAAAAAACGGATAACTGCCTATTAAATGCCATTCGCAATATCCGAAAAAAGCGATTAGCAAATCCTCTATTTTATCGCTTTTCTGCTTAGTAGCCAACTGCTCCTCTTGCGGCATCGTTTCTGTCATTTTGAGCCAATCCCCAAAATTTTCAGTTATCAAAAAATAGGGTTCAAATTCCGAAAAAATTCCGTATTTTTCACAAAACGCCTTAAATTTGACGTTAAAATCCCATGTATAGGAGATTGGCGGCACTTCCACCAACTCGCCAGTTACCAAAAACTCGCCCTCAAATGGGAACGATTCGGCACTAATTTTCGGCAACCACGATTTATCTACAAATTTTGGCGGAACAAATTTAATCTCTGGAAAGTCCGTCATTCTGTCGTTTTCGTGGATTTCCTTGTGATAGATTACCTTGTATTTGCCGTCATTTATGGGATTGCCCCACTCTCTGCCGATATTTTCGTCATGCAACACAAAAAATTGCAAAATTCCACTCGTTGGGAAGTCCGCAAGCGGCGGTAATTCGGCAAAATTCAGCTGTGCCAATAATTTTAGCCGATTGCCCAAGGCGCACGTTGGGTACGCAAAATTTTTCGGCAGGTATGGCAAGCCGCCAAACTTGCTGCTTGTGGCGGCTATGTGGTCGCTCCGTTGAGTGGTTAGGCGGATTGCTGGCTGTTTCGTCTCCGCCTTGAACCCCTCCAACAGATTTTTAGCTTTTTCTAAATTTTCCAAGGTGTCCTCCTAAAATTTCCACATTCAGAGATTTTCAACTTTTAACTTTTGAAATTTGCACCCTACCGCAAAATCCCAAAAACAAACTCCAACAGCGGATCTCGATTCGCCAGCCAATCGTCAATAGTATGCTCAATCAGCACATCTGGGCGGATTGTGTAAAACTCAAAATTGGGCGACAATGCGAAAAACTCGCTATAATCAAAATCCAAATTTAGTATATCCGACTCCACGTAAGACAGCAAATTAGGGATTTCTATCGCAATTTCCGAGTTTTCTAAAACCACCAACGCGCCCATATCGTCATCTCGGTAATAAACGCCGTGAAATATCGTATTCTGCCCCATCGGCTCGCCGACAAGCGTTGCACCCCACGCACGCATTGCAAACGCCGTCGTTGCACTTGCCGACAGCGAACCGCCGTTTATGAAGTAGAAAAGCCGTTCCGCTGGCACGGTTTCTCGGATTAGGTCAAAAAGTTGCGTAAATGTGCCAGGATCGCCGCCGAGATTATACCGCACGTCCACGACAATCGCCGAGATTTCGTGGTTTGCGACTATCTCCAATATGCCAGGGTGCACCTCCCACAGGGCGACAACCTCGTCATCTAGCCAATTTGCAGGCGGATAGCCGATTGGCGGAGAAATTACCCCTGCAATGTCGCCGTCCACGATTGCTTGCCGAATTTCCACCTCAATTTCTCCGAAAGTTTCCGCCCCCAACGCCCACATAAGCTCCCAGCCGTCCGAGTAAACTGTCGGATCGAAGCCCTCCAAACGTATGT
Organism: Turicibacter sp.; assembly: GCA_009778175.1. GTDB lineage: Bacteria > Bacillota > Clostridia > Lachnospirales > WQUN01 > WRKH01. Next base: position 1,760 of record WRKH01000066.1, on the reverse strand, counting down.
ACAGCAAGCCGTATTCCTCGTAAAAATGGAAAGTGTTGCGTGCGTCCAATATGAAAAATGCGGGCATTTCGTCCATCGCACGACCGCCAGCCAGTCCCAAACGCTCAAAATCTTCCTCTGTCAACAGCCGATGTTCGTTCGAGAAAATTATCTCGGAAAGGCTGCCGTCTTGCGGATTTTCCATTGTAAATGTGGCGGATTCATTTTCATATAAGCCCAAAACCCCCAAATATAGCGGACTATTAAGCGCCGCCGCCAGCCGAGTACGTGCGTCATAGATATTTTCCACGGACACAAACTCGGAAAACCGCTGAATTACGGTATTTATCGGCACTCCGTTAATGGCGACCACTTTGTGATTTATCGCCGCCGCAAATTCTGCTGGTGCAGCTGTCAGAAAAAATTCCCCCGCAAAATGCCGAAATTGGGCGAATATCGCAACATCATTCGCACGGATTTCCCACGGAAGTAGCTGAAAATGATTGTCCTGCAAATAGGCGATTGCTCGTTGCATGGCGATTACGATTTCAAAATCTGTCAAGTTGGGAATGTCGGCGAGCAGCGTGTCAAAGGCGGCGAGTGCGTTGTTGCGGAGCCGTTCGTTGCGTTGCAGGGCGTTCCAAGCGGCGATTTGCCCGTTTTCATGGGATTCTTCCAATTCGTTTTCCGACAAAATATCCGCTGGCACGAAAATTTGCGTGTCGTCCCAAAACATGGAATGTCGCCGAGATATTTCGTTCCGCAACTGCGAGATGTCCGCTTGCCATAAGGCGTTGCGTTCCTCGGCGGTGGCGGCAGTTATGAATGTTACGCTTGTTGGCGAGACTTCTGCGGAGATTTCCGATTCGTCCAACTCGTCCAATTCGCCCATCTCGTCCACGTTGACGGCGGCGTGAGTTATCGTAATTGTGGCGGTTGCGGCGTTCCATTCAACGTCAATGCCAAAATTTTCGGCAACAAAACGGAGCGGCACGAAAACTTGCCCATCTTGGATTATAGGCGTTCCTAAGCCGTTTGGCAAAGGTTCGCCGATAGCCAAAATTAGGGCGTTTGGCGTGGTTTGAGCGGTTTCGGCAAGCGAAATGTTGACGATTTGCGTTGTTTCGTCAAAATGCACTTCCGCACCCAAAAAATCCGCTATAAATCGGAGCGACACCATGGTGCGCCCCTCGGCGATAAACGGTGCGACATCAGCCGTTCGGCTCGCTCCGTTGACTGTAAAATCGGCGTTTCCCACGGTCATGGTCAGGCTTTCCGCCGCAACCTCAAACCTCGGCACAAGTGCCAACGCCACAATCGCCGCCGCAAAAATCGCCACGGCTCTCTTCAAATTTCCGCTTGTTTTGCCCATTGGGGCAGTTGATTTTTTCATGCTAAAACCTCCTTGAATTTATGTTTCCATTATACACCATGTGAAAATTTTTTGCAACTTTTCGCTTGGTAATTTTTGCAAAGGCAAGGTCTTGCAAGGTATTTTTGCCTTTTTTGAGTGGTTCGGTCGACGTTGAAAATGGCGGTTTTACGGGATTTTTGGCGATTTTTGCGTTGCCGTGTGCCGCCGTTTTTTCAGCCTACATACATTATAATATAGTTGAAAATTTTTGTCAAGGATTTTTTTGTGGTTTAGGAAATCGGTTTTGGAAATCGGTTTCGGAAATCTCCCGAAAAAGAGCGACCCAACAGCCGCCCTTTCTCACTTCCCAAATCTACCCATACCGATAAACTTTCCGCATTTTAACCAAATAATAAACAGTAACAAA
>WRKH01000065.1 GCA_009778175.1 Turicibacter sp. | reverse complement strand
CCGTTCAGCCGTTTGCGGAGCAACTGGGGGCTGGCCCCCAGCGGGGTGTGGGGCAGAGCCCCACAAAAAGCGAGCAGCACCGACAGTTCCTGTGCTACCCGCTTCTTGTAAAGTGGGTTACTACTTTTACATATTAACACGCCGTAAAAGCCCATACCATAGCGTTTGACGAAAAAAATTTTTTATTTTAACGACTAGTAGTTTGACGAAAATTTTTCAAATATGTTCTCTCCAGAAATTGGTTCGTTTAGCATATCCCCAATGCCCAACTTGATAGCGTAATCCTTTATGAATTTCAAATTCGGCTCGCAATGCTTGCCGATTACCGCACATATGTAGTAAGAAGCCTTGATGCACTCGTGCCCCTCAGTCTCTCTGCCTAAGTTGATTAGCGAACAACCCTTGTTGAAAATTAAATGGCTAAAATACCTGTATCGGCTGTACTTCACACAATCCTCTATGGCAATCGTGCAAATCCGCAAAACTTCTTCATGGTTGTTCGACATACCCACGTATGACGACAAATTATATAGAATTTTGGTGTATATAATCGAAAAACCCTCCCTGTCAGTTACCTTGTTCCTGATAAATTCCGCCAATTCGTATAATATTTTTATAGCAGTCTGGCTATCACCCGATTCATAGTACGCAACCGCAAGAGCGTTTAGCAAATTTATATCGTTTTTGGTAAGCAGGTATTTCTTGATTTTTCCGATAGAAAAATTCCTTATGTACAGCTTTATTATCTGCTCAAATTCCTTTATCGCATCCTTTGGCTCAAGCAACCGCTTGCGTTGCTTAAGCAAAAGCCTTGAAGTTAGGATAAAAGATTCATGTGCTCTATCCAAATCTGACATACCGTCTAATTCGTTTAGCACCCGCTCTGCCTCTGCGTAATCGCTTTTTGCATATGCCTCGTTAAATTCATGCTGTAATTCAAAACTCGCCCTGTCTTTTTCGTTGGAAAAGGACGGGTATAGATGCGGCGAAACCCCCAACCTCTCCATAAGTGCCTCAAAAGTGGCTCTTGTTGGTATCTGTAAACCTCTTTCAATCTTCGACAGTGTGCTTACTGAACATATGCCAAAGCTAAGGTCTTCTTGGCTGCAATCCAAATCCTTACGCCTTGACTTTATAATCTCACCGATACTTACGCTTAACATACTCACACATCCTTTAGCATTATTTACAGTATTGTCCCCGTCCATTTTCACAGGCAATCAGATCCTCTATGATAATTGCCAGCTCTTCGGGAGTTTTGTCGTCCGTTTGAATTTCAATTACATCTCTCATCTGATGTCTAAACCACGTCCATTGCCTTTTTGCATACCGACGGCTATGTTGTTTAACGGCACTCTTCGCCTCTTCTAAAGAACACAAACCTCTAATATAGGGCAAAATTTCTTTGTAACCAATAGCCTGCATCGCTGTGGCTGTTTCGTCTATGCCCATGGATATAAGGTTTTTCACTTCTTCAACCAACCCTTGGGAAAACATTTTTTCTACTCTTTCATCTATCGAATCGTAGAGGCTGGCACGATTCCTGTCTAGCATTATAGATAGGGCGTTATATCGTAATTTTGGGATAACGATATTGTCTGAAAATTTCCTGCCAGTGGCAATTTGATACGCCAATGCACGAATTACTCGTTTCGTATTGTTCGGGTGTATTTTATTTGCCGAAATGGGGTCCACTTGCTGTAGTTTTTGGTATATATCAAGGCTTTTTTGTAAGTTTTTGCCTATGGTTAATATCTTTTGTTCGATTTCATCGTCCTCTGTTGCCATGTTTTCGTATAGCACGGAATTTATATAAAACCCTGTGCCACCCACTAAAATCGGTGTCTTACCCCGATTGGTTATTTCCTCAATCGTTCTTATCGCCAACTGTGCAAACTTTGCAACCGAAAAATGTTCGCAAGGTTCTATAATATCTAAAAGATGGTGCGGTATTCCGTCTTGCTCCGCTATAGTTGGCTTTGCCGTACCGATATTCATACTCTTATATATCTGCATAGAATCTGCCGAAATTATTTCCGCATCTATCTTTTTAGCTAAATTAATCGCCGTTTGGGTTTTACCGCAGGCTGTAGGGCCCACTATTACTAGAATATCCATTTTTCGCATTGAACCTAAAGCGTTTCAAAGCCCAAAATCGCAAAATCTGCTATTTTTTGTATTTCCGTCCATTCCTCTTTAGAAGCCTCGTCATATACGGCACATACCGTCATGCCCGCATTTTTTGCGGTTTTTATGGCTATTACGCTATCTTCGTACACAATGCAATCATTGGGTTTTGCCCCCAGCTTCTCGGCGACAAGCAAGAAAATAGCTGGGTCTTGCTTACCCACACCAACCTCGTCAGACGTACAGATAACGCCGAACATATCGTAAATATTATGCCTTTTCAAGGCGGCAGTGCAAAGATTCTGCGGCGATCCTGTCGCAATGCCCAATTTTGCACCGTTTTTATATAATTTCGTCAAATATTCGAATGATCCCAATTTTAGCGGTATTTTGTTTCGATACTCTTCGATTGCTCGGGCGTTCCATTCTTCCAGGATTTCCTGTGCGTCTTCTTTCAAATTGAAAAACTCTTTCGCATAGGCTGCCGACTCCAGCGGGTTCAACGGAATGACATTTTTCACGTAAACATCGTATTTTTCCTTGTTCGGAAATGCTATTTTGCGTTCTTTGCAGACTGCCGTATCGATATTTATCCACATTCCCATAGAATCCAACAAAGTTCCGTCTAAATCAAATATATGTGCTTTTGCTCCCTCGATTCTTGCCCTAATCCCCGCCGTCATTGTTCAAGCCTATTCTTTAATTCTTCATAGGCAGCGACTGTTCCAATATCATAACATTCGCCGTTCATAATGTAGGCGTAAACGTCTTTCCTTTTGTATAGCCATTGCAAAAAGTAGCCAGGTGCATCGTATGAATTGCCTTCGTTTATATAGTCCTTAAACAAGGGCAAGGTTTCGGCTTTATAGAAATATGTTGCAAACACAGCCAGGTCTGATTGTGGGTTTTGCGGTTTTTCGATCAGCGAAAGTAATTTATTGTTTTTGTCGATTTCCGCCACGGCAAAGCGTTTCAAGTCTTCTTTATTTGTAATACGCATTGCACAAACCACATCGCTATCCTTTTCCTTAAAAAATTCATACTGTTCCAAAAGAGGATAGGTATTATAATTATCGCCCGCAATGATTACCAAATCCGTCTGTAAATTTTTCGTTTTCAGCACAAAGGCAATATCGCCAATCGCTCCCAGTCTATCATCTTCCGACAGGCTACCATCGTTTAATATCGTTATCGGTGTTTTATATTCCGCCATTGCCAGCCATTCTTCATAATGCTCATAAAATTTATGGTTCGAGACTAAAATAATTTCGTCCACATTCGGCAATGTTTCAATTTGCTCGATAATATAATTCAAAATCGGCCGCCCGCCCAATGGCAACAGCCCTTTTGGTCTACTTAACGTCAGGGGATACATTCTAGTCGCATATCCTGCCGACAACACTATCGCTTTCAAAAACATCTCTCCTTTTTATAAACTTTAAAACCGTGGGGCTCTGCCCCATACCTGGCACAAGACCGTCTTGCCGCTGGGGGTGCGCCCCATATACACTAACTTAACCAGCAAACAACTGAAGAACCCTAGGATCCAGGCGTTTTTCAAGATATAAACTAGCTGATATAACATTAAAAGA
>WRKH01000064.1 GCA_009778175.1 Turicibacter sp. | reverse complement strand
AGAGTTCGCCCCTACGGGCGGTGGTGTAGGGGCGAACTCTGTTCGCCCGTCCGTCCCTATAAATCGTTAAAGTTAATGACATTAATATTATCCGCCCGTTTTTTGCGGTTTGCTAATTTTGCGGTTTGCTAATTATTGAATTTTATCAAAATTTGTGCATACGGACGGATATTACGCCCCTACGGATGAAATTCCAAATTTTCCGCCGATTTACGGCTGTTTCCCAATATACGCCAAAATCCCACCATCAACATACAAAATATGCCCATTCACAAAATTAGACGCATCCGATGCCAAAAACACCGCTGGCCCTTGCAAATCTTCGGGCGTACCCCATCTTGCTGCTGGCGTTTTGGCTATGATAAACTGGTCAAACGGATGTTTCGAGCCGTCCGCCTGTTTTTCCCGCAACGGTGCGGTTTGCGGCGTGGCTATATATCCTGGCCCTATCCCATTACACTGAATATTCGCCTCGCCAAACTCCGAGCAGATATTTTTCGTCAGCATTTTCAAGCCGCCTTTTGCCGCCGCATAGCCCGAAACCGTCTCTCTGCCCAATTCACTCATCATCGAGCAAATATTTATTATTTTCCCATGGCCTTTTTTAATCATACCAGGCAAAACTGCTTTCGCCACGATAAACGGGCCATTCAAGTCTATGTCAATAACGTCTCTAAAATCCTTTGCCGTCATTTCAAGCATGGGGATTCTCTTAATAATACCCGCATTATTGACCAGAATATCAATTATTCCGACTTCTTTTTCAATTTTGGCAACGGTGGCATTTATGCCGTCCTCATCGGTAACATCGCAAACATAACCATGTGCCGTTATCCCAGCCTCCTTATAATTAGCCAGCCCTTTATCAACCGCCTCTTGGTTAATATCGTTGAACACAATCGTCGCACCTGCCGCCGACAACGCTGTCGCCATTCCAAACCCAATACCATAAGACGCGCCCGTTACCAAAGCAACCTTACCGTCCAATCTAAAACTCTTCATATCAAACATTGTTGACCTCCTTCTTAAACATCAAAACCGTGGGGCTTTGCCCCACACCCCACAAGGGGGCTAGCCCCCTTGACCCCCAACATTCGTTTTTGGTGTTACCATGGGAATCCCCAACTGTTTCAAATTTGTAGCAGTTGGGCATCGCCACGAGCCACATAAAACGAACGATGGGGTCAAGGGGCTTGCCCCTTGCGGGGGTGTGGGGGCAGAGCCCCCACGGTTTTCATCTTTTACCTCAAATCGTTCATTGCTATGTGATCCATGTCGGTGAATGTGATGTTTTCGCCGCACATTCCCCAAATGAATGTGTAGCGTCCTGTGCCAACGCCCGAATGGATTGACCAGCTGGGCGATAGTACGGCTTGCTCGTTCGCCATTATAATGTGGCGTGTCTCGGTGGGTTCGCCCATTAGATGGACAACTTTTGTGTCGTCCGCCATGTCAAAGTAAAAGTATGCTTCCATGCGGCGCTCGTGCGTGTGGCTGGGCATTGTGTTCCATACGCTGCCTGTGTCCAAAATTGTCATGCCCATGACAAGCTGGCACGATTGCAATACATCTGGGTGCACATATTGGTTGATTGTCCGCTTGTTGGACGTTTCGCTGCTGCCCAAATGGACTTTTTTTGCGTCGGTTAGGGTTACAATTTTTGTGGGATATGGATGATGCGCTGGGCTGGAATTAAAGTAGAATTTCGGCGGTTTTTGGCTGTCTTCACACTCGAATGTGATTTCTTTCACGCCCAAGCCAATGTACAAGCCGTCTTGGTAGTCGAGCGGGTAGGCTGTGCCGTCAATCGTGATTTTGCCCTTGCCGCCGATGTTGATAATTCCGCCCTCACGCCGCTCGAAAAAGTAGTCAACGCCCATTTCTTTGCCAGCGGTTAGGGTTAATTTTTTGCTGATTGGCATAATTCCGCCAACGATGATTCTGTCAATGTGCGAGTACACCAACCGTACCTCGTCCGCCACGAAAACGTCTTCTATTAAGAAGTGTTTGCGGAGTTCGGCGGTGGTGTATTTTTTTGCGTCCTCTGGGTGGTTTGCGTATCTGATTTCCATTTTTCCTCCTTCTAGCCGCTATTTCGCCGCTAATTCACTGTATTTTAATACATCTGGGTTGTTCGCCAAGAGATATTTGCGGAAATATTTGAGCATCCGAATATCCTTGGGATTTTCCAGCAAAGCCGTCATGGCTTCCTCGTCCATGTCTTCCTTTGCGAACTCCTGCCAGTTAGGCAAGGTCTCCAATAGCGAAAACACTTTATCTACGCGGTTTGTGCGTATTTCTTCCTTCCTGTCCTTGGGATAGAAATTGGATTTTATCAGCCAATTAAAATATCCGTTTTTCAGCCGCTCCAAGTCGGCTTGTGTGGGTAATTTTGGGTTCATATGACCACCTCTCTGTTGGTTGTCGAAATCGGTTTCCTAACACCGATTCCAAAGCTGACTTTCATTATATCATATCAAACGTCATAAGTAAATACACGCCAAAAGTCAGGGTTATGGACGAGAATAGGGTCGTGATTAGGATAATGGCGGCAGAAATGGGGCCGTTGCCGTTCATTCGGACTGCCATTGCGTAGCTGACTATGGCGGTTGGGGCGGCTATCATAACGAATAGGACTGCCAATTCCTCGCCCCTAAAACCCATTGCGATGGAGGCAAAAACTAGCACGATGGGCATGATGATAATTTTTAGTGTCGAGCCGATTATTGCGGGGGTTATGTATTCTCGAAATTCCGAGACCTGTATCGATGCACCGACCGCCACTAGTGCGAGCGGCGTGCATAGAATCGCCATGGAGTTCACGCTTTCCCATATTATGACTGGGATGGGGAAATTTAGCAGGTTCAAAGCCACCGCCGCCGCCACGGCGATTATGGACGGATTCGTACAAACGCCCCAAAAAATGCTCTTGATTAGCCCTATGCTAAAACCGCTATGCTGCGGGTCTTTGGCGGTTAGGGCGGTTACGGCTAGTACGTTGTTTACGGTAACGATAAAGGCGGCGGCGAGGCTTGCGATGCCCGTATCTTGTTCGCCCATGACATTCGCCACAAGCGGGATACCGACTATTGCGTAATTGGAGCGGAAAGCCGCCTGTACAAATGCGCCGATTAGTTGGGGTTGTTTTCGCAAAAATATTTCCGCAAAAATCCACACAGCGGCAAAGGAGATAAAAATCGCCGCCGATAGCCAGAGTACAAAGCCCGCATTAAAGAGGAACATAAAGTCGGCTCGATAGATATTACGAAACAGCAGGAGCGGCAGGGCAAACGAGAAGACAAGCCGATTCATCTCCGCCACCGTTTTCGGCGAGAGGTATTCTTTGCGTTTCAAAAAATATCCCAGGGCGATAACGAGGAAGATTGGGAAAACGGCATTTGCACTAAATATAAAATTTTCTGTCATGGTAGTCCTTTACTAACGGCTAAGACCGTGGGGCTCTGCCCCACACCCCGCTGGGGGCGCGCCCCCAGACCCGCTCGTTTGTTTATTTGTTATTTAGTTTATCATTATTTTGGCGGGGTGTAAAGGGGTGGGATTTGGGAGGGGCATATTTTCGTAGGAGCGGGGTTCGCCCTAATGTCATTAACTTTAACGATTTATAGGGACGGACGGGCGAACAGAGTTCGCCCCTACACCACCGCCCGTAGGGGCGAACTCTGTTCGCCCGCA
>WRKH01000063.1 GCA_009778175.1 Turicibacter sp. | reverse complement strand
TTTTATTAACTCTTCTATGTTTAGATTGGTTAGCTTCATTTTTTTACCTCTTTTTTATCTTTTCTTGAGGTGGGGGTTATGTTAGTGCTTATGGGGGCGCGCCCCCAGCGGGGTCAAGGGGCAGAGCCCCACGGTTTTAGGCGTTGTCAAAAAAATTAATAATTCGCTTGCAAATAAAATCCCCTTGTGTTATAATGGTAAAAAATGTTGCGATAGGAGAAATTTTGATGAAGTCAACTAAAAACAAGATAAATAGGGCAAATAAAATATTTGTAGCCGTGCTTATACCGTTCATTGCGATTGCGGTATTGGTTGCGGTGTCGGCTAGAAGTCCGATAAATACTAATATTTTGCTTGCGGTCGCCCCGTCCCCTTTTGATAATGGAGAAACGGCTGTGTTTACGCTAACCATTGTTGGTAGCGAGGCAGAAGATTCAGGGGCTGGCGAACACATAGCGGGAGAAGAGGTTAGCATCAACGCTGGCACACGAGAGGGCTACACTTTCAATAACTGGACGGCGGACTATGAAATTACCTTCGACAATGCTGAAAATGCTGCAACTACCTTCGTCATGCCAGAGAGTGATTTGATCATTACCGCAAACTGGACGGCTACCCCGCTCCCTCCTCCTGCTGGCTTTACCGTAACCGTTGAAGGGAGTTCGCTCCCTGCTGGTACGGGCGAAGGGCAATCAGGAGCAGGCGTATATCAAGCGGGGGACACCGTTACAATAAATGCTGGAACACGTGCAAATGCCACTTTTACCCGTTGGAACGTAACTGCAGGTGCGGGAGTGATATTCGCAAACGAATTGCAGAGCCCCACGACCTTTACAATGCCTTCGAGTGATGTAACCGTTGTTGCTCAATTTACAGAAACACCTCCGCTCACGGGGATTGTGCTTGCCACCAGAGATAACATAGGAGTCTACAGGCCGATTTTAGCCCCGCTCGATTTCGGGGTACGCCGACCTGGCTACACCCCTGTGGCTTCAGTAGCAATCGGAATTTTCAACCAAACAGACAACTCAACAGGCGAGGCCATAGCAACCCTTAGCGGTGCGGATGCAAGCAGCTTCATTTTGGGCGGCGGTATCGGAACTTCTAGTAGTGTTAGAAATGTTCCTAATACAGCGGCACATTCCTCCCGATCCGATGCCTTCACGATAATGCCAGCTACCAATCTTCCAGCAAGGCAGCAGCCTTATACCGCAACAGTTACGCTATCAACCGCAACGGGCAATAATTTTTTAGCGAGTTTTCAAGTCCAATTTCTAGTGAGTACGGACGCATTTTTGGGGACATATACATTGACCTTAAACACCAGTTTCGGCGGTTTGGTAGCCTTGGGAAATAGCGGTTTCGGTAGTTCGATAACTGGCAATTTCGCACCAGGCGAACATATTACCATTTCTGCCGCACCTAATAGCAATTTTGAATTTGACGTGTGGAGTTTCAATTTTGGTACAGTAGCAAACCAATGGAATCCGACCACGACTTTTATAATGCCTAATCAGGATACGACTGTAATTGCACGGTTCTTCGATACACGCAATATTCCGTGGCAAACACCTGTTGCTACACCGCCGCCTACGCCTTCGCCTACGCCATTGCCGACACCTGGAATATATGCAAGCCCAATTCCAACGCCTGCACCTATTCAGCCAGGCATACCACTTCCAGACCCCGTCTTGCCCACATTACCCGACCCTGAGCCGATACTTCCGATCCCACCAGAGCCGCCCGCTCCCGTTATACACAGCTTTTTGCCCTTGACCGTCAATATAAATGGAATGGAACAATCCATGCCTCAACCAGCGGCGATGGTTAATGGTATACCGATGATTCCTGTGGGCGGGATTTTGCGAGCGTTGGATTTTGGTGCGAATTGGGACGAAGACAACCGAGTAGCAACACTCAATCGTTTCAACAGGGAGATTATAATAAGAGACGGCGAGCAATCGTTTACCATCAACGGTGTAATGCGTCATTTACCCGCCCCTGTAATAATAGTAGAAGGTCATATGATGGTTCCCTTTGTAGAATTTATAGACGCAATAGGCGGCCGTTCCAACCTAGACACAAACAACACAATAAACATATTCATAACAAGATGATTCAACGTCGCGGATACCCGTGATGGCAATTTGAAGCATCCGTCCGCGGAATCTAGCGTAGCGGGTATTCATGGCGGCAACTTTGAACATCCGTATGCGGAATTTAGCCTTTTGCCATATTGGCAACTTTGAGCAGTTTGGCAAAGTCAAAACTGCAAACGCATAAAATGCAAACCCATATAAACTCAAAGCAATACCAAAAAAACACAAAAAAGCGGGTCTGGGGGCGCGCCCCCAGCGGGGTCAAGGGGCAGAGCCCCTTGCGGGGTGTGGGGCAGAGCCCCACGGTCTTAGGAAGGATTGGTAAAATGCCGAAAAAGAAAGTAGTTAAAGAGGAGATTGTTTCCTCGTCGAAAGAGGAAGCCCTGAATAATGCACTTGCGCAAATTGAGAAGAATTTTGGTAAAGGCGCAGTCATCAAAATGGGCGAAAAAATGAGTGATTTGAATATACCCGTGGTAACAACGGGCATAATTAGCATAGATCAAGCACTGGGAGTGGGCGGAGTGCCGCGTGGACGTATCGTTGAAGTGTATGGCCCCGAATCCTCTGGTAAAACGACTTTTGCCCTGCACGTGGTTTCGGAAGTGCAGAAAATAGGCGGAGTTGCAGGTTATGTTGATGCAGAACACGCCCTAGATCCAGCATATGCAAAACGGCTCGGCGTGAATATCGATGAACTCTACATCTCGCAACCCGATAACGGCGAGCAAGCTCTGGAAATTTGCGAGGCAATGGTACGCTCTTTTGCCATTGATATTGTCGTAGTGGATTCTGTGGCGGCACTCGTACCAAAAGCCGAAATTGACGGCGAAATGGGGCAATCGCACGTGGGGGTACAGGCAAGGCTTATGTCGCAAGCATTACGGAAACTCACGGGCGTTGCGGCTCGGTCGCAATGTATCGTCATTTTCATAAATCAACTAAGGGACAAAATCGGCGTAACTTACGGTAGCCCCGAAACAACAACAGGGGGACGGGCACTTAAATTTTACGCCTCTTTACGTGTAGATATACGCCGTGGCGAGCCGATAAAGGCAGCGGACGTTTTAATTGGCAACCGCACCAAAATAAAAATCACAAAAAATAAGGTCGCACCGCCGTTCAAGGCTTGCGAAGTGGATATAATGTACGGCGAGGGTATTTCAAAATTTGGGGATATGCTAGATTTGGGAGCCAATCTTGACATAGTGAAAAAGAGCGGCTCTTGGTTTTCGTATGGTGATATTCGTTTAGGTCAAGGGCGTGAAACTGCCAAAAATTACATAAAGGACAATCCGCAAGTTGCCTACGAAATCGAGAACGCAATACGCAAACATTTTGGCATGAAAGAACTAGACGAACTAGCCAAGCCACTCCCAATAGTTCCACCAGAGGATTTGGACGATTTGGACATACTGGAAAAAGATGAAAAATTGACCCTTATGGACGATGATTTACTAGACGATGATGAAATTTAACACTACACTGTGGGGCTCTGCCCCACACCCCGCTGGGGGCCAGCCCCCAGTTGTTCCACAAACGGCTAAACGGTGTCCACAGGACACCAGCCGCCCCCC
>WRKH01000062.1 GCA_009778175.1 Turicibacter sp. | reverse complement strand
CCCCTACAACATCACCACCCGTAGGGGCGAACTCCGTTCGCCCGCCCGTTTTTTAATATATGTTCATACCGCTGTAAATTTCTATCATCTCCTGTCGTAAGCCCGATGAGATTGCCAAGCGTTCCTTGGGTGCAAGCTCGTAAATGTCCTGTTTGAATAGGTAGTTTTGTAAAACTATGTCCCTTATCATCATTTTCGTGTGATAAATATTGGATTGATAGACGTTTACATCGATAGCATCGTACCTTTTTAGGGTTTCGGTGGCTATGTAATCCTGTATAGAAGTCATGGTGTGATCCATGAATAATTTTTTGCCCTGCGTGTCTCTGGTGAAGCCCCGCACTCTGTAATCAATAGTGATAATATCAGAATCGAACGATCCGATTAGATGATCCAAAGCAGTCAGCGGGGAAATTTTACCGCAAGTGGACACATCAATATCCACCCTAAAAGTGGAGATGGCTTGTTCGGGGTGGCTTTCGGGGTATGTATGCACAGTGAGATGGCTTTTATCCAGATGACCCAAAATTTCCATATTGCGTTCTGCAAGTTCGCCAAAAAAGCCGCCTCGATTGCAAGAGGCATCTATTTCATAATCGATGATAGGGTCTTCAGTTATGAGTATGTTCACGCTAGCACCTTGGGGTTCATAATCTTGTTTCGATACATTAAGGACATTCGCGCCGATTATGCTTGTAACCTCATAGAGTATCTTGGTAAGCCTATCCGAGTTGTACTGTTCGTCGATGTATTTTATATATTCCGCCTGTTCCCGAGCGGATTTGGCGTAGCATATATCGTAGATATTAAAGCTAAGCGTTTTTGTCAGATTGTTAAAGCCATAGATATGTATTCTGTCCTCCAATATTAAATCCGTTACCAAAAAATTCAAAAAATTCCGTAACGGTTTCACCACCTTCCATTGCAATTTACACGTCTAAACCGTGGGGCTCTGCCCCACACCTGGCACAAGACCTTCTTGCCGCTGGGGGCGTGCCCCCAGACCCGCACTTTTTAAATTTGACACTGGGGTGTCTGGTGTCCAGAGGACAGCGTTTAGGTATTGCGAACCATAGTCTCACGGTTTTATTTTACTGTAACATAAACCAGTGTTTGATTAACGAGTTGGTATGCGATTTCGCCAAAACTGACGGGCCCTACAAAAGTTGCGGCAATAGCATCGCTTAGTTTGCCCTCCAAACGCCCGTGCCAAAAATTGCCTATGCAGTTGACGGAAAATAGCGGCTTTTCAGAAGTTAATCCGTTCAATTTTTCGATAAATGCCGCCTCGTAGTCGGGGATAGGCTTTGCAAAACGATATTCCATATCTCCAAAAATGGGCGATGCAAAATGCACCTTGCCGTCTTGTATACTCCAAATGGACGTATTGAGATTAGCACCCGCAAACCTGCCTATTAACGGTAATTTTGCATCGATATTGTGGCTTTCCAAATAATCGGCAAAAACGGTCTTTTTGCCATTTACAAAACAATATTCCACCAAAAAGCCCTTATCGAAAAATTCCTTGAAAGTGATGGTAGGCGAGTTTTTGTCCTCCTCGAATATGTTGACTATGTTGATAATCGTTGTTTTTCCCGTTTGGATACCCAAAACTACTGCTTTATCGGTAAAAATTTCGCCCGTCTTGCCGTTTACAACAAGGGGAACTTGTTCGGGCTTATCGGGATTTGTACCTGTAACCCAGCCCACCAACGCCTTTATGAACATACCGTTATAAAAAGTGGCGTTAGCGGAAAATTCACGATGAATGGGACTCTCTACAGGGAGTAACGCAATCGAAAAGCCATCGTCAAAGGTATTTGTGGCAATATGTTTGATGGTTGCCAGATCATAGGTACGTATACTAAAATCACTGCAATCAAATGCCGCAACCAAGAGTCGTTCGTCGGAAATTACGCCGCCTGTTGTGGTCATAAAATACTCCGTGCTACCGCCAACCCAATTTCCAATGGGTAATTTGCGTAAAAGTTGCTCTGATCCTGCTATATGTAAAACTTTATTAGCCAGTATCAATTCCGCCGTTTCCTCAAATGTCAAAAACATATTAACCCCCCTCTAATATGTGCTCTCAATCAACGCAAAATCCGCATCCATAATAATTGCGTATTTTTTAAGGAAGGCGTTAATCTCTTCCTCGGCGATTTTAATAACAGACGCACCATGTATCTTGTACATCTGCCGCAACCTACTGACTAGCATGGAAAAACCTAGTTGCGTAAAACTATCGCTGCTTTTTAGCAATTTTTCTGTCTGCTCGGTTGTTATAGCCATCTACACACCCTCCTTTTCAACTATTGATTAATTTGTCCTCTGGAAAAGGGGACTGAAATTTTCAGCCCCCGCCTCCGTTTCCGCTATTTATTCGTTCCAACCGTCGAGCATCTCATGTGCCACTTTTAGTTCTTTTGGGATGTCTATGCTTTGCGGGCATTTCGGCGAACAAACACCGCAGTTGGTGCATTTGTCCGCACCTCTACTAGCATTTCTCGTAAACATATACGAACGCCGCACCTGATCAAAGAAGCCAAAACGATTACCGTCGTTATAATTCCTAAATGTCCCAGGAATATCCACGCCATGCGGGCATGGGACACAGTAATTACAAGTGGTACACGGAATTGTAACGATAGAGTCATATGCCTCTCGGGCTTTTACAATCAGCTCTTTTTCGTCGTCCTGCAGATGATTCGGCAACAAATCGTCTTGGTTAAAGATTGCCAAATTTTCCTTCAGCTGTTCCATATTGCTCATTCCGCTAATCATGGATGAAATTTCGGGATAATTTGCCAGATGTCTAAATGCCCATTCGGCAGGTGTACGCTTAATGCGGAAATTATCGTATAATTTGGCTACTGGATCGGGTGCTTGTGCCAAGCCGCCGCCTCTTAGCGGTTCCATCGCCACCACGGCAAGTCCTTTTTTATGGGCTGTGAATATCGCTTCCTCTGTCGTTTCCTTATTCACATCCAGCAAATTCTGTTGAACTAGGCACATTTCCCACGGGTATCGCTCCACAACCTCTTTAAAGGTTGGAAACTGCCCATGATAGGAAAATCCGATATGCTTTATCATGCCTTCCGCCTTGAATTTTTCAAATTCCTCAAAAATCTTGCGTTTTTGTATCTCGCTCCAGGTTGGTTTCATAACGCAATGCAGCAGGTATATATCGATATAGTCCGTTCTTAATTTTTTCAGCGTATTCTCCAAGTTTCGGCGTATATCGTCCTGCTGTTTCATCACACCAAAGGGTTGTTTTGTAACGATAATGGCTTTTTTACGTCGTCCGCCTGCTTCCAGTGCTTCGCCCAGAATCGCTTCGCTTTCCTGATTATGGTATCCAAAGGCGGTATCAAAATAGTTTATGCCACTATCGGCGGCATATCTGATCAACTCCAGGGCTTCTTCCAGCTCCACGCCCAAAGACAGGTCATCCCTATCTTTAAACGGCAGTCTCATACATCCCATGCCAAGCAATGAGGCTTTAAGCCCCGTTTTTCCCAATTCTCTATACTGCATAAAACTCACTTCTTTCTAAAAACTTAAGACCTTGGGGGCCAGCCCCCAAACCCCCGCCACTTTGAAAAGTGGACAAACTTTAAATTTTTTTGTTATTTTTTGTCGAAGTTTATGGATGGTATTGAGGGT
>WRKH01000061.1 GCA_009778175.1 Turicibacter sp. | reverse complement strand
TACGGGCGGTGGTGTAGGGGCGAACTCTGTTCGCCCGTCCGTCTCTATAAATCGTTAAAGTTGATGACATTAGGATAATACCCGCCCCTATCAAAATCCAAAAATTGGCATTTTAACAGTGTTGACAATGAGCTAATCACGCCCCCCTTTTATTTTGCACCTCTTGCTTATGCTGTGCGCGCTATAACGTAATGTGCAAAAAAATGCAATAATTTTACCAAATTGTGTGCAATATGCATTAAAAATCATCTTGGCGGAGGAAAATCTTGCACTTGATTTTGAATTTGCTGAAATACGGTATAATAACAGCGGTTCGTCCAGTCCGTAAGCGAAGCCGACTTTTTTCACTATTGTAAGCCAAGCGACATAATCTTCATGTATACAGTCCGTTTCCAAAAATAGGGGCATCTCCGCCCTTTTTACCACCACGGACGAACAGCTCATCAAATTACTCCTTAATAAATCCGCATAGGTCAGCCTATATTTGGCACGGAGTATGTAATTTGTGGGCTTTCGTTCGTTTATATAGGCAGTTGCGGTGTAGGATATGTCAGCTTTATTTTCTAGCATAAAAGCTAGCTGTTTCGCTAATTTATCAGGTGTCCACATATCGTCCGCATCAAGGAACGCCAAAAAACCGCCTGTCGATTGCCGTATCCCCTCGTTGCGGGAATAACTCACACCTGCATTTTTAGCGTTTTTTAATATCATAATCCTAGGGTCGGACGGTATTAGTGAAGCAGTCGCATCCGCCGAACAATCATCTATTATTATCAATTCCCAGTTTGTGTAAGTCTGCTGCAAAACGGATTCGACACTCGTTCGTATCGTTTTTTCGGCATTGTAGGCGGGCATTATTATGCTTACTTTATCCATTATCGCCTCCCGAAAAATTTGGAAGATTGAGCTTAATCTCTAAAATCCGCCGCAACGATTCATGTAGACGTTCGGTGCTAAATTGACCAGTTTCATAAGCATTTAGCATGATGTTTTGTGCATTTTGCACATCAACGGGCATTAACAAAATATCCGAACCCGCCAGAAAGGCGTTTACCAAGATTTCCTCGGCAGTAAAATAGTTTGTGAGCCCTCCCATATCCAGTGCATCCGTGATTATTATCCCTTCAAAACCCATTTCTTCCCGCAAAATTTCCTGTATCAAATCCAAAAAAATTATCGGCGTGTCTGGCGTGTCGGGTGTGAGCAAAGGTGCAGTAATATGCCCAATCATCACGCCCGCCGCACCGCTTTCGATACCGCTGATAAACGGCAACGCTTCCACTGCGTCAAAGCGTTCACGATCGTGCAGATAAAAAGCCGCTTGGTAATGAGAGTCCTGCACCGTATCGCCATGACCTGGAAAATGCTTTATAACAGGCAAAATATCGGCACTCCGCAAGCCTGACACAGCAAGTGCAACCATTATCGCTGCTACTTCCGCATCATTGCTGAATGCCCTGTCGCCAATCACTGTATTTGCGGGATTCGTCCGCACATCTGCTACAGGTGCAAAGTTCATGTTAAAGCCCAAAAACGCCAACCGTTCGCCAATTGTTCTGTGTGTTTCAAAGACAAACCCTTGCTCCGTCAAACGAAGAGCGGGCGGCGTGGGCTCAAATAATCGCCCAACCCTCGAAACTCGCCCGCCCTCCTCATCAACTGCAATAAATAGCGGGATTCGGCTTGAATTTTGCACTCGCTCAATGTCCCGCTGCACTTGTTCTATCGAATGAACATTTTCGGCAAAAAAGACAAAACCACCGATACCCTGCCGAGCTAAATCCTCCGCTTGCCCTAAATTAGTGGGCATTCGCACTATAAAGAGTTGGGCAATCTGCTCCTCCACGGTCATTTGTGCTATTATTTCGGCTATTTTGTCGGGTTTTTCTAGCGACTCCAGTTCGTTTTCATTCGGCTTTTCTACAAGGGGCAATTCGACCATTTCCAAAGGTTCTTCGGTTTCGGTCGTTTCCAATAATTCTGCCGCTTCTTCCGTTTCTTCATATTCCTCATAGAAAGCAGGCTGTTCCGAGATGCTCTCCTCCGTCATACCGAAACAGCCTACCATAAATAACACTACCAATGCCAACAGGATTTTTTTCATAATATTATCGAGGAAACCGCCCATCTCCCCACTCCTCTATAGTCGCAATCACAGCCTCTTTAATAAATTTTTTGTAAAATCCCACACTTTCTCAAACGACGGCAAAGACACACATTCTTCAGGGGTGTGTGGTCCTCGTATATCCGCACAATACGAGATAATATCCATATCGGGGAATTTTTCCATCATAAACCCACATTCCAAGCCAGCGTGAACCGCCTCGATTTCGGGCTTCATTTTGTACAGCTTTTCAAATTCGACCTTTGCAATGGCAAGTAGCGGCGAATCGGGGTTATACGCCCAACCAGGATAACCGTCCCCAAATTCGACCTTTACACCTATTGCATCCGCCAAATACTGCACCTGCGACTCAATGAGTTTGCGGCGGCTAAACACCGAACTGCGCAGGGCACAATCCAAGCGAATCGAGCTATCCGTGGTCGTCATAACGCCGATATTGTTAGATGTTTCAACCAATCCCTGAATATCGTGGCTCATGTGCAGAACACCATAAGGCAGCAACATCATCGACGACATCAACTGCTTTACACATTCATCAGTCAAAATTTCTTGCCCTGAAAAAGCGGCATCTTCGAGCTTTAGCTGAATATCGGGATCCGAGGCTCTGTATTCCTTTTGTAGCGTGGAAGTTACGGAAGAGATAATTTGTTCCGCTTTTGCCAACTCTGATTTGGGGACGGTTATCAGTGCCTCTGCCTCTCGTGGAATTGCGTTTGTTTTCAGACCGCCCGAAACTGTGATTATTCCAACATTAATCTGCTCTTTTAAGGCGTGCAAGCCCAATGCCAACAGGCGTATACTGTTCGCTTTCCCCAGTGCAATTTCCAAGCCAGAATGACCGCCTAGCAAGCCACGTACCGTCAATAGCTTTGCAACGGGTTCATTTGAATGTTCTTTATGCCTTTTTATAGGGATTGTAACAGAAAAGCGACAGCCTCCCGCACAACCCACGGTAAAGCGTTTGTCGCTACCTGAATCCATATTTATCATGCGTCTAGCGGTTATGAGATTGGTATCCAAGTTAGACACGCCTTTCATAGTCGTTTCCTCTTCAGATGTGAAAATAACTTCGAGCGGCGGATGCGGTAATTCCTTGGCATCTAAAACTGCCATACTTATCGACACGCCGATTCCATTGTCCGCACCCAAAGTAGTGCCGGTAGCATACAAAAACTCGCCTTTTTCCTGTAATTTTAGCGGGTCTTTGTCAAAATCGTGGTCGGTATCCACATTTTTCTCACAAACCATATCAATATGGCTTTGCAAGGCGATGGGCGGGTGGTTTTCATAACCTGCCGTACCTGGTTTATAGATAACCACATTTAAGGCTTCGTCCTGCACCACTTTCAAACCTCTAGCCTTGGCAAACTCCACCAAGTAATCACTAATCGCCTGTTCCTTACCCGAAGCTCGGGGTATCTTACTTATTTCCTTAAAAAAATACAACGCTTCCATAAAAATATCCTCCTCTTTCTAAACCATGCCACAAAACCGTGGGG
>WRKH01000060.1 GCA_009778175.1 Turicibacter sp. | reverse complement strand
TGTTTACATCGTTGGAATAAAATTGGATAACGAATTTGCTTGGTATTTAGCCTATTTTACCGAGTTGTTTTTTGATGTGGAGCGGTACGGAAGAGATTTTATTACAACAATGGATAAATATAATAGGTGGTGGTCGGAAGAGCGGAGAAATGAAACGATTGAGCGCTATCGTTCAGCAAAATCGGTAGACGAAACCAACGCCCATGAATTTTTGGCGAAATTGCAGGATTTGCAGTATATGAAAAAAATCACGGTAGCCGAATTGCGAGAGGAATTGGCGTTACATTCCGAATATCATCCACAGGAGGCTTTTGGGAGATTTATTCCCAGATTGTACATTGATTTTGACAATTTGCAATTTTATTCAATGTCAAAACATGAGGATTTAGCCGCTTATGCACCGCTTCACTGGTACAGCAAAAACGAGATTTTTATAGAAAAAATCAAAATGGCGGATAGATATTGGTATGACGAGTTTGGGAAAAATCTAATGAATTACGAAAAATTGGAACATCCTTTCTGCTAACGAAAAATTTCAAAAATAAATTTGACACGCTGCAAAATCTATGGTAAGATAATATTAAATCAAAGAAAGCCCTGCACAAGCATGGCGAAAGGAATGTATAATTATGCAATGTATCTACTGCAACGAATATATCCCAAAGGAAAACAATTTTTGCGGAAAATGCGGCAAAAATATCACGGCGGCCCCAGGCAGGATTTGGCTGTTAGTTACAGGCATTTTGTCCACGATTTTGGGCGTTATTTTGGTGTTAATCTCCATTGTTAATTTTAACCACGGTGCAAGTTTGATTTTGCCGCTAATTTACAGCTGTTTATGGATTTTTGGCGGAATAATGGGAATTACTCACCGCAAAATGCCCGAAAAATCGGCATTTTTAATGGTGCTAATCGTTTTTCTAGCTCTGCCATCGTTGATTTTTCCAGCTATTGGGATTGTACACCTTGCTATCAGAGTTTTAGTGGTGTATTTAATATATTTTGCTGTTCCTGTGTGCTATTTTGTGGGGGCGTATAAAAATTACATTGAATATAGCAAGCAAAAAGCAGAGGTGCTGTAAAATTGCGTGATTGGCTGGCTGTTAATTTTATAAAAAATTTGACAGCCCCCAAAATCCATGTTATAATTCAAATAAAAAAACCGCCCACACGGCGGGCAGAGAGGTTGATTTTATGAAAGCGATAAAAGCGATTTACACAGGCAGGGAATTTGAGCCGCAAGAGCCGATTCCCGTCAATGGCAAGTATGAGGTGGCAATCACTTTCCTTGAAGAAATTTCGGAAACCGCCGCTGAACGAGAAACAAGAATAGCCCAAAAAGTCAAGGCTTGGGAGGAAATTTGCGAAATGATTGCGGAATGTGATGAACCACCGCTTTTGTTGGAGAATTTTCAAAATTCTTGCGAATTGGCTAAACTGGAGGAGTTACCATGATGTACGCACTTGACACGAATATCATAATATTTTTATTGAACGAGGATAAAAATATTGAGCGAAAAATTTCCGCCGCACTCCGCAATGACGACGATTTTGTCATTCCGATTGTTGTAGATTACGAGGTGCGGCGTGGCTTGTTATGTCAGCCCTCGGCTAACAAAGAGAGAATTTACGGCGTTTTACGCAAAACTTACGGATTGGGCGTTATGCGACCGCAAATGTGGCAAGAATCGGTAAATATTTACTTTGAATTACGCAAAAAAGGCTTTGAAATTGGCGATTGCGACATTTTTATTGCGGCTTTCTGCCTATTCAACGATTATCCGCTGATTACGAGAAATATCAAACATTTTGAGAATATAGCTGGCTTGCGATGTTTTAATTGGGTGGATTAGCGGTTGCCCTTGACAAGCCCAAAAATCCATGTTATAATAATCTCAAATAAAAAACCCGCCCACACGGCGGACAGAAAGGTTGATTTTTATGGAAAAACCAACGGTAAAAGCGATTTACACGGGAAGAGAATTTCAGTTTGAGCCGCAAGAGCCGATTCCTGTGCAGGGGCGGTATTCGGTAGTTATCACGTTTGTTGAGGAATTGCCGCTGACCGCCGAAGAGAGCGAGTTGCAACTGCAAGAAGATTTGGCGTTTTCGGAACATCTTCGCAAGCTATACGAAGAAGCCGCCGACGAAAAACCCCTCGACCCACTGGACTTTTTGCTATGCCCCGATACCTTTGAAAAGCTGATTCAATTATCGGACGGAACGCTGATTAAGCGGGACGGCACGGTGGTCAGAAAAGGCGAAAAGGTCAACCCATGAGGTTGAGAAATCGCCACCAACCACCAATTCTCGCCTAATAATGCCCTTTACATTGCTTGACCAAAACGCTATCGTCCGCAATTTCATAAACTAGGCGGTTTTCTAGGTCGATTCGCCTGCTCCACTCGTGCGAACGGTCGTATTTTAAGCGTTCTGGCTCGCCCGTTCCCGTGTAGGGCGTTCGCTTGATTTCTCTGATAAGACCATTGATTTTCTTGATTTTTCGCCTATCGTTCTTGTCAATCCAATATTCAAAATCCGCCCAACCTCTCGGAGTAAATTTGACATCGTCTATCATTCGTAAGATTCCAACTCCTTCATGGTTTTTACTATAAATTCGCCATTTTTCGCCTGTCTATCGGATTCTTCAAGCACGGCAAGGTTGACAGGATTGAAATATCGGTTGTATTCCTCGTCCGTCATGCGGCGACTCTCGCCCGTTGCGGTCGGCGTGAACGGCAATTCGCCGTCTGCGATTGTCTGCTGAAAAAATAGGTTGACAGCCGCCGCAACGGTCAGCCCAAGCCCCTTGAAGACCGTTTCCGCTTGATTTTGGACATTGTCGTCCAGTTTTATCGTTAATTCTGCCATAAAATTGTCCTCCGTGAAAATTTGCAATTTTGCTTGCTTGTTAAGATTATTATAACGGGCGTTTTCGCAAAAGTCAAATTATTTTTGAAAAAATTTTCCGCAACCACCAGTTGCGCAACTAATAAGTTCTTGACACGACTTTTCGCCTCTGTTACAATATTCCTATGACAAATTTCCAAAAGGAGGAATCAGCATGATTTTAACCATTCTAATGACGATTTTGGCGGTATATATGGGCTTTCTGACGTGGGCTTGCCTGTTCAAGAGGGGCGGCTGCGATTGGGTGCTGATTGGCAGCGAAGCCATTGCCGACAAGCAAACAAAGGCTCTATTTAGGGAAAAACACGATGTGCCACGCATGAACAGGCACTTTGGCAAGCAGGTGTATCTGCCGCTTACCCTGTGTTTTAGCGGCTTTGTCCTACTTCACACCATCGGA
This sequence comes from Turicibacter sp., assembly GCA_009778175.1. GTDB lineage: Bacteria > Bacillota > Clostridia > Lachnospirales > WQUN01 > WRKH01. Next base: position 281 of record WRKH01000060.1, on the reverse strand, counting down.
TTTGCCGCACCGCTGTCGGAAACGATTGCCCTGGCGGTTCAGATTGCCGTTTTTGTGGCTTTGGTTGCCGCTTTCGTGAACACCATGCGAGTTTACTTGCAGTTCGTGGGCGGAAAATTTGAACGTGGAAAGGAGGAATCAGCATGATAATTATCACCATTCTAATGGCTGTTATGGCTGTATTTATGGGCTTTCTGACGTGGGTCTGCCTGTTCAAAAAGGGCGGCTGTAACTGGATTCTCCTCAACGGCGAAAACGTCGGAAGTAAGGAGTCAAAAGCC
>WRKH01000059.1 GCA_009778175.1 Turicibacter sp. | reverse complement strand
TTTTGTGCGGTTTTTCTTCTCGATTTTTTTTATGTACAATTCGTAAACGCTTAAAACTTCCATTTTGTACAGTCGTGCGTTGTTTTTGTTTGTCATTTGGGGGTTCTCCTATTCAGCTAAATCCCGCAAATCAAACTCGATGCCGTCTTGCGTTTGAATGAGATTGCGAAAATCCAAGTTTTCTAACTGTTTTTGCTTGTACCACCGCTCGATGATTGTGTCCTCTTGATTGAGATACCACACTTCGCTTACTGGCGAGGTCATGTAGAGGTTGTGGAGTTCTTTGCGGTGGGCTAATTTGTTGCCGTCCGACCAGATTTCTATTATTAAGTCGGGAAATCCCGCAATATTTATGCCGCTTTTGTTGGTTTTGAAAGGTTGTTTGTCGAACAGGAAAATGTCGGGCTGTATGTAGTCCAAATCCCCTATATATTCCTCGTTTATGTGCTTTTGGGAAATATCCACCAGTTCCGAACAGCCGCCGCATTTTAATTCGCCCTCGAAAGTTAGGCGGACGTTTCCGTCGCCCAATATTTTTTTCCTGGACTTAAACAATTTGCCGTGTAGGCGTGCTAAAGTACCGCCAAGATAATAGCCCAACAAGCCGTGATAAGTTGTTGTTGACATCTGATAAACTACCATAATTTTCCCCTTTCGTGGTTGACTGGATTTATTGTACCATGCAAAATGATTTTTGTCAAATTAAATTTGTTCGGTTTGGGCGGTTCGCCGAAAGCGGTCGCAAAAGCGTTTTGTGAGCATTACGTAAATATAAAACGAAATTGATACAACCCAAAGAACCCAAACTCCCAAAGTCCCATATGTAAGCCAATAAAGTGGATTATTCATTAGCGAAGTGAGTTGAGTTGCCCCAATCCACACAGCTTGTAGCAGGAAAAAAGGTGCGATAAAATGCCTGTTTATCTGCACGAAATCGTATTCTTCTTGTAGCCGTTGCTTTTGCTCTAAGCCGATGTGTGGGAACGAAACCCAGTTGTTGCCTTTTAGGAAGATAACCGCAAAGACTAGTGAAACCGCTGGTAAAAGCAACCGTGATATTACTTGTGCAAAAAACATTAAAATTTCCATTGTAATTCCTCCTTATGTTTAAGTCGCTGTTGACTGATTTTATTGTAGTACATGGGGATTTTTTTGTCAAATTAAGTTTGATTGGTTCACAATGCTAAATCACGCAAATCAAACTCAATGCCACCTTGCGATTTTAACACATTTGTAAGTGTTTGCGTGGCAATTTGCTTGTCGCCAAGCCAACATTCAATTTCGTTGTCGTCTTGCGAGATGTACCAATGTTCGGTAGTTGGTGCGGTTTTGTAGAGTGCTTTCTTTTCGGCGATGTGCTGACTGTCGTTGCCGTCCGACCAAACTTCCACCAACAAATCGGGAAATCCTGCCACTTTTGCCCCCGATTTCGTCTTTATACAGGGATTATTTTTGAAAATCATAACGTCTGGCTGTGCATAGCTTAAATCGTTGATAACATCTAAAAATCGCTCGATGTTGTCGATTTTGTTGATGTCAACCAGTCGCGCATCTGGCGAGCCTTTTTTCTCCCAATGCACCAACGCACCCTCTTCATGCCGAAATAGAAACTTTTTTGTCAAGACTTCTTTTCGGTATTTGCTCATAAATTCCAGGACAAACGTGCTGATAAATTCGCCGTGCCGTATGCCTGTTATTAGGCTTAATCCGTCCATAAAATCCTCCTATATATGCTAAATAATGCAAATCGGCTATTTCTCCAAAGCCTGCTGCATAGCATCTGCAATCGCTGTCAACAAGCCAACGGAGATATATGTTGCACCTGACAAAATGTCAACATTCGGCGATTGTTCCTGCAAAACGTCAGGAATCAAAGTTTCAAAAGCCGCTCTTACAAAGGCTGGTGCATCTTCCGAAGAAATTATAGAAATCTCCGTTATTGTGTTTTCCGAAAACACTACCTCTACACTTATTTCGCCGCGTAAACCCTCGCCAACTCCAATAAATGTGCCGTTCGTGAAGTTGCCTGTTATCTCGAATGGCTCGATGAATGTATTCGGTGCACGTGGCGTTAATTCGTGGAAAATTGCTTGATTTAGCGGTTTGGTGGTCGCTATGTCTGCGATTGAAATGTTGCGTGAATTTTCCTCCGCAATATCGTGCAAAGTTTGCTGTAATTCTTCAAATTCCGCCGATTGTTCAATGGCGGTCAATTCCAAAGATAAATTCGCAAATGGGATATTTATAGTAACTTCACTTGCATCAAATGGAATTGCAAGTCTTGGGAAATCCTCGGCAAACCGCTCTTCGGAAGTAATTTGCGTAACATTTTCCTCGCCCGTTCGGTGGTCGATTGTGGTAATTTGCACTATTCCAGCCAAAAGAGCAAGCACTTCGTGCACGGTAATTATCGGAATACGATTGCCAAAAACGTCAATATGGGCGAATCTATCGGTAGTTTCAAATGCCAAATCTTCAAAATCTTCGCCACTAGTAACAAAATCGCCGTCTTGAAAAATGTTGTCGCCATTTTCGTCCGTGAAAAATTGTGGCGTATATCTAAAATTTTCAGCCCACACATACTCTTCTCCGTTGAATATGTACAGCGAAAAAAACCTGTCCCACGCTATTATGTTGCTGGGCGGTCTTGGATTCGATCTAAACTCAATAATAATCGCAGGAATCCCATTTCCGTGCAGGTCAATTAGGCGAAAATCCGTTGCCGCAAAATATTCGCCGTCTCGAACAGCCAAAAATGGGGCATCTACAAGCATTTCGCTTTGATTGTTGATGTAAACTGTGTTCTCCATTTCCAACGACCACACGCTCAAAATGTCGGTATCGTCAAATTCTAGTGGGTTAATGTCCCAACCCCAGTGAATTATCGTGCGGAAAATGGTTATTTGTTGACTTAGGAAGTCCTCGGCGGCGGCTATGGCGTTGTTGATGTCTGTTTGCGTGATTTCGTTGGGTGGGAAAGTGGCGGAAGTTTCGTTGGTTTCGTTGCCGAATACAGGAAATATGGCGAATGTGATAATGGCAGTTATCGTCCCGATGATTACGACTAGGGATTTTGTGTAATTTTTGCAAGTCATGGTTGTTCACTCCTTTTTGGTTATGCTATTATTGTGCATGAGAATGTTGGGTTGTCAAAAAAGTTTTGTTGGTTAAAAACGGCTTTAATCCGCCAAATCTCGCAAGTCGAACTCGATGCCGTCCTGCGTTTGCATGAGACCACGAAAATCCAAATTTGGTAGGTATTTCTGCTTGATGTAAGATACCGCACTTCGCTGACTGACGATGCCATGCAAAGACCGTGCAACCGTGTGCAAACACCACCAACATAGCAATCCAACCGCTACTCCTGACCATATTCACACAATATCACAAAAAACAACACTTGTCAAGACAATTTTTGCTATAAAAACAGAAACCGCCTCGCTATACGAAAAAATAACACAGTTGTGGTAAACTTTTCCTCAAAACCTGTAGAAGTGTCAAACATAGGTTACAAAAAAATTTTAGTGATATAAAATGGCGAAAGTTAAAACATAATAGCTAAAAATTTTGCCAAAACCTCATTA
>WRKH01000058.1 GCA_009778175.1 Turicibacter sp. | reverse complement strand
TTTTTGATGGTTGTGATGAAAGTTTTCATTTTTACCTCTTTTCTAGTGGTTGGCGGGGTTGCCGCCATGGTTTTTGTTTTTGGGACGATTTTGGGGGGTTGGGGGGTTGGGGGAAACCGCCGAAAATTGCCGACCAGTATATTGTAGCATATTTTTTGTTGGTGTGCAAGGTTTTTTGAATTTTTTGTTAAGGGGGTTTGTGAGGATTGCAAAGTATACAAAGCATACGTCCACCTCCTTTTTTGCGACAATAAAAAAGCACAGGCGTTAAAATATACGCTTGTGATTTGTTGGCGTTTTTTGGGGTTGACAAAAAGGCGGAGGCTAGGCGGCTAAGGCTCTGCTCTGCTCTGCTCTGCTCTGCTCTGCTCTGCTAATTATACCACAGTCCAGCATGGTTTGTCAACCCCTTTCGTGAAATTTTTTCGCAAATTTTTTGCGTTGTCCGACAGGATAAGTATATCGTAACAGGTTGTGCAAGGAAAGTCAATAGGTTTTGAAAAATTTTTCATCCACGCACTAAACCTCACAAGCCACCGCACACACGACACAGTTTCCGCCGAACGCCATATTGACCGCCTTTTGCCGTCAAATGGGATTTTGGTGCGACTTTGGGGTAATCGAACCCACCAAAAAACCGCCCAAATTTGCCAACAAAAATATTATACCACATTTTTTGCGGCTGTGCAAATTTTTTTGAAAAATTTTTTGAATTTTTTCGCCCCTGCAATTACACCTCACAAACCACCGCACATTGTTTCCCAAAAAACGCCAGCCCAGTTCGAACAAGCCGCTTATTTTCGTCCAATTCCACGCCGTAGCGTTTTTCGTTAATTTGCCGCAATGCCGCCGCCGCATCGTCCGCCAAATCCTCCGCTTTTTCCGACGATTTTAACTCAAAAATGTAGTATGCTTCTTTGCGTTCAATGAAAACGTCATACCGCCCATCGCCGCTCTCTCGATTTGACGTGGGATAACATTTTTTGGAATCGCCGTAAGCACACAGCAAAATCAACATAAACTGCTGATAAGTGCGCTCTAACGCCTTTTTTGTGGGTTCGTCCCTCGGTTTTAGGAAATCGTGGTAGGACATTCGGTTGTCCAAAATATCCTGCAAATCCTCGGCGAATTTTTCGGCGTTGTGGCTGTTGCGGAAGATATTCAAGATTGGCGTTGACTCTTTGAAAGCATATTTTAAGATAAAATCTTTCCACGCAAGCATGAGTTCCTTGTTGGGAATGGTAAGGGCAACAAGGGAATTTTCGGGGCTTTCTGCCGATTCGGTTTCCACAGCCAAATAGCCAGCCTGTACCAATAGCGAGTAAAAATCCCTGTCAAGTGTATATTCAGGCGAAAGTCCTTTTAGGGAAATGCGTTTGTCAACCAGTTGTAAAATCCGCTCGCCGTCCAGTAGTCGTGCAAGCATTGCTATGCGTTCCTCGTCGAGCAGTTCGGCGATTATGTCCATTACGCCGCTTCTTGTCCAATGACAGTCGTAGCTGCTCCTTTTTAGAAAAGTTGCGACAGAATATGTGTTGTAAATGGCGTGTCCGTTGACCATGATTCCGTTGTACCAGCTTTTTAGTTGCTGTTTGTCAAAGTCAACGAGGGCGTTCAATTCGTCAATTTCCGCCTCGGTAAAACCGTAATCGTCCGTGTAAAGGTTGTCGTCAAATACGTCAAATACCTCGATATTGTTCAATCCGCTAAACAGGCTCTCTCTTGAAATACGCATAACGCCTGTAAGTAGGGCCTTTTCCAAAAATTCATTCCCTTTTACCCCCGCCGAGAAGAACAACGTCAAAAAGTTGCGGATTTCCTCGTATTGTGGGGAATTGTGGTTATCCATGAGGATTTTATCGTATTCGTCAATGAGAATGTACGAACGCTTGCCTGTCAACTCGTGGGCGAGTTCCGTGAGTTGTTGCAAACCGTCCGATAAAGCCGCCGTTCCGTCAACCAAACGGTCAAAACATCGCTTGGCGTAGCCGTCAAGATTTTTTGACTTGTATAAAGAATAGGCGTGTTTTTCAATGCTTTGCCTAATCTGCCCTTTGTAATCCTCGGCACTCAAATTCTTGAATTCGAAGTTGAAGACAGGTGCAGAATTTGCCCTTACCCAAACCGAACTCCTCTCCACATAAAGTCCTTTGAACAAATGCCGATAATCTATCCTATCCGTGAGAAAACATTTTAGCATATCCATGTTAAGGCTCTTGCCGAGCCGCCTGTGGCGAGTTATCAAGTGGACTCGACTGCTATCGTTCAAAAAATTCTCTATCATACGAGTTTTGTCCACATACAAATTGCCGCCTGTTATTATCAACTCAAATATCGACGTGCTAAGGTCGATTTTCTTCACATCTCCGACTATCATAATGACCTCTTTTCTAGCCAAATTGCTTGCTGTTGGTTTATGTTTTCATTATAGCATGGTTTGGTTGGGATTGCAAATTTTGAAACTCCGCCCAATATTTTGCTTGGCTCTCGGTCGGCACGAAAGGCATGATAACGCCCTCAAACCCAACATCATAGCCGCCCCAACACCCTCCTCTCCAACCACTTCGCCACGCCGTCCTCGTCATTCCCCAAACAAACGCAATCCGCAACAGCCTTGACCTTGTCAACAGCATTGCTCGTCGCAACGCCAACCCCTGCAAATTCGGATTTGTAGCCAACTCATGTGTGATTGCATTTGCGTGCATTTGTAAATCGGCTTGCAAATGCGACTGCAAATCTCAAATTTGTAAAATTTCTGAGATTTCAAAATTTCAAATTTCAACAATTTTCGAACATTCTCTAAAAAATTTTAGGCAGGATTTTTCGTATGCGACTAATTCCGTCTTCACGCCGAATGTGTTAAAGTAATTGCACCACGTGTTTTCGGATAACACGCTTGCTTTTTGTTGTCAAGAGGTAAATGAAAAATTCTCAATTAGCATGAGTTCGCAAAAATTCTTCAATACGCCCAAACAACGCTAAATCCACGGTATTCATGCGAAAACGGTCAAATCCAACGGCGGCTTCCCATTCAAATAAATGCTCGTTTGTCAAATATGTAGATTCGATGCCCAAAGATTCCACAAAATCGCCAAATGTTGCGTGTACTTCCTCACGATAATCGAAGGCATCTTGCGACCACAAAACGCTGTTATGTCCGTCATTCCAGTAATCCTGCAAAATGATAATCTCGGCGTTTGGATTTGTGATTCCTGGCGAGTGCGTTATTGTTAAATCTAATGTCGGAAAAAATGTATCGTTGCCGCCCTGCACTAATATCACAGGAATATTCCGAGAATTTATGCCGTCAACCGCACTATATCCGCCAAAATCGGCGTTTTGCAAAACACGCACAAATGGGTGCAACAACGGATAAGCAAATCCTATCCAAGACCTGCCGAACGCAAAAAGCGTTTCGCCTGTGTGATTTATTCCCGCAAAACTCACGGCGGCGGTTACAAAATCTCCCTCGGAATAGTTCAAAACCGCTGTTGCGGCGTATCCGCCTTGGCTGTGTCCGAACAAAGCTATCGGCAATCCGCTAAAATCGGCGTTTGTGGTTACAAAATTTAACG
>WRKH01000057.1 GCA_009778175.1 Turicibacter sp. | reverse complement strand
CTGCTCTGCTCTGCTCTGCTCTGCTCTGCTCTGCTCTGCTCTGCTCTGCTCTGCTCTGCTACAATTCTAGCACATACGGGCATACTTGTCAATCCCTTCCCCAAATTTTTGGAACATTTTAATTATATCCGATTAGTTTCGGTTTGTCAAATTTTTTACGAAAAATTTTGGAAAATTGCATTTTTGTGTTATAATATGCCTAAAGACAGGGAGAGGGCGAAAAATGAAAGTTAAACAAACACGAGAACCAAGCAAATCCGCCAACCGAGAGATAAAGGACGGCGTATTCAAAATATTGTTTGAAGACCCCGAAAATGCGGCGGAGTTGCACACCGCTTTGACGGGAATCCCCTGCACGGCGGACGAGGTGCAGATTTTTAAGATTACCACGATCGTATCGGGCAAGATACGCAATGATTTGGGCTTGCTTGTGGGCGGGCGGATAATTTTTCTTGGCGAACATATGTCCACGCTGTACGCTAATATGCCCGTGCGATGCCTGATTTACGTGGCAGACTCCTACGACAGGCTGATAAAAATGCGTGGCGAGGAGCGGTTTATTTACAACAGCAAGCTGTACAAAATCCCAAAGCCGCAGTTTGTGGTGTTTTACAACGGGCTAACCGACCGCCCCGAACAGGAAATTTTGCGGCTGTCGGATGCTTTCGAAGACGGCGGCGTGGATTTGGGCAAATTGGAGCTTGAGGTTGCGGTTTACAACATAAATAAGGGCAAGAACGCCGAATTATTCGCAAAATGCGACACCTTGCGGCAATATGCGGATTTTATCGCCAAAATACGAGAGTTTGAGAAGATTTATAAGGATTACGATGAGGCAGTAAAGGCGGCGGTGGAATTTTGCATTGCGAATGATGTTTTGGCGGATTTTTTGAAGAAGAACGGAGGGAAGGTTGTGAGTATTTTGACGGCTGTTTATGATGAGGATGTGGCTATGCGGGTTTTTGCGGAGGAACAGGTTGCGGAAAATTTGGCGGAACACACTATAAATTTAGCCAAAAAACTGATAGGCTACAACGAGCCTATCGAAAAAATAATAGACCTTACAGGCCTAACCTCGGCTGAAATCAACCAACTAATCGCCGAGGGCTAAAATTACCGAAAACGGAGGGAAGGTTGTGAGTATTTTGACGGCTGTTTATGATGAGGATGTGGCTAAGATGGTTTGGCAGGAAGAGGCACGGGAAGATACACGAGATGAAGAACGCACCAATTTCGCTAAAAACCTTATATCGTACAACAGACCCATTGAGGAAATTATAGACTGCACAGGCCTAACCTCGGCTGAAATCAACCAACTAATAGCCAACGGCTAGCTCACAAACAAGCCTATCCCCACAGATAGGCTTGTTTGCCTTGCAACCAAACTTTTGCAATTTTATCCGCAACCAAAACGGCAGAAAGCCAGGCAGAAAGCCATTTCCAAACTACCAACATCATCACGCCGCATGAATTTTTATTCATCAAATTTGACAAATAAAAAAAATCGTGAGATAATGATAGATGGTAATGATAAAAGTCAAATAGGAGGTTGTATTATGAGCAAAAAATTTCAACTGGTAGGTAGCTTGCTTCGCCCCAAAGAATTACTCGAGTACAAGAGAAAGATCGAGCATGACGGCGATATTAAGTATCCGTTCTACAATGATTTGGATGGGTACGAAAAATGTGAGCATGAGGCCACTAAACAGGTGGTGCAAAAGCAAATAGAGCATGGCTTGGACGTGATAACCGATGGCGAGTACACTCGTTCCATATGGCACTTGGATTTCCTTTGGGGGTTTGAGGGCATAGAGCGTTCTATTGCTAAGCAGGGCTATTTCTTTAGGGATAAAGGCGAGGATGCAAAATATGACTACGAAACCCGAAGAGATGTGGGTCTTAAAATAACTGGCGAATTTGGCGGCAAAAATCACCATTTCATCTCAACGCACAAAAAATTGTTGAGCTTTGCAGATGGTAACATTACAAAACTGACTATCCCATCGCCGTCCCATGTTTTTGGAGAATTCTCGTGGTCGCAAAATATACAGGGAATTAAAGAGGTCTACCCCACTTCGGAAGCCTTAAAAAATGGGTTCAAAAAAGCATACAAAGAATTTATAGAAGAATACGTGGGGATAGGCGGCAAAATTTTGCAGTTTGACGACTGTCTTTGGGAGATGTTCGCAGACGATAATCCGAACTCCCCATTTACGGGCGGCAGCATAGAGGCAAAGGAATCTGCTAACGATTTTGCCAACGAACTGATTGCACTAAACAACGAAATTATCGCTTTTAGTCATAATCTAGGGCTTAAAGTTTGGACGCACAACTGCCGTGGAAATTATGAGTCGAGGAACATGGGCGGCGGCTCGTACAACAAGATAGCCGAGCTGTTTTTGAAACAGCAGAATTACGATAGATTCTTCCTGGAATGGGACGATGAAAGGGCTGGCACTTTAGACGCTCTGCACGTGTTTAAGGATAGACCAAATGCGGAAATCGTCTTAGGCTTACTCTCTAGTAAAACCAACACCTTGGACGACGAGGCTCGTATTTTGAAGATGCTCGATGAAGCTGCAAAGATTATCGAAAAAGATCGCCTGTTACTCTCGCATCAATGCGGCTTTGCTTCTTGTGATGGCGGCAACGAACTTACAGAGGCTGAACAATGGGCAAAAATCGATCAGGGTCAAAAAATAGCCAAGCAATTTTGGGGAATTTAACAAAAATCTACCTATCAAGGCATGATGTTAAAAGGTGGTTCTGTGGAAAATTTAGATGCTGTTTGGAAAACCTATGGAGAGACTAAAGATCCCCAAATAAGGGAAGACCTGATACTTAAATATGCCTATCTAGTTAAACAGGTCGCCAGTAGCTTAGGGATTTATTTGGGTACACAGGTGGAATTTGACGATTTGGTAGGGTACGGTATCTTTGGCTTAATAGACGCAATAGATAAATTCGACGTTACAAAGGGCATCAAATTTGAAACATATGCCTCCTTGAGGATACGAGGGGCTATCATCGACAGTTTGCGAGATTTGGATTGGACACCTAGGGTTTTACGTCAGCGAATAAAGGATTTGGAAAAGATATATATAAAACTGGAGGCAAAACTAGGCAGATTTCCAACATATGAGGAGATAGCTCTTGAATTGGATATAACAGTTGCGGAGGTGTGTGATTTAATAAGCAAATCCGCAACTGTTGCCCTCGTATCTTTTGAAGACTATGTGGAACAAAACAGGGATATTGCAGATACAACCCACGAAACGCCCGAAGCTATTTTCGATACCAAAGCAACTAAACAAATACTATCGGATATAATCCAAAATCTGCCAGAGCGTGAACGGTTAATAATTACGCTGCACTATTTTGAGAATCTGACTTTGCGAGAAATAAGCAAAACTCTGGGCATCTCCGAAGGACGCATTTCGCAGATACATAACAATGCACTGCTAGCTATGCGTGCAAAAATGGGAGACGACCGCATAGATATGTACCTTTAATCCGCAAATAAAAATTTAAAGTTTGTCCACTTTTCAAAGTGGCGGGGTGTGGGGCAGAG
>WRKH01000056.1 GCA_009778175.1 Turicibacter sp. | reverse complement strand
ATATTGACGGCGACCGCCGAGGAAACTCGTGCGGTTGGCTTGGGCAAATGTCTTTACGATTTTGTCGGTTGCCTTTACGCCGAAATCGGAGCGGAAAGTGCCACGGAAAGCCTAATATGCTGTTGCGTTGACAAAGACGAGGACGGCGAACTCCCCGAATCTGTAACGCTAATGCAGACAAAATTTGAATATTTTTGCTTGGGCGAAATCGTGGAAGATGTCGTTGCAAACGCTCTGCACCAAAAAAGCCAGCCGATCATGCAAAATTTCATAGCCGCACTGGACTACTATTTGGAATATGACGCATTTTTGGATTTTGCGGCGTTGTCAGATTACACAAAACGAGAATGAATTTTTGCGAATTTTCGCAAATTAGAAAGGAAAAAACCATGCAAAAACGTACAAAAAAACTGATAATAGTGGGCGTTGTCGTAGCGGTGGTGGCGGTATTTTTAGACATAGAGCAAGCGGAAGAACGTCGCAGATGGCAGGTTTCCGAGAAAATTTCGGCAACCGTGGTGGATTACAGCCATTTCTCGGTAATGCGAGGCGTAAGGCGGCGAACGCCACGCCCACGAACCACCGAAACCCTAGAATTTCAGCATGGCGGCGAGATGTTCCAAGCCACGCTGACCAGCCAAGGAACTCTGCATAGAATGGGCGAAACAATCCCCATTTTAGTGGAATCCACCGAACCCATGTGGATTTACCACGACGAGGGCGAGCCGTCCTGGGTTGACGTGGCTTTGGGTGCGGTTGTGATTGGCGGCGTGGTTGAGGGATTTTTCGCATTAAAGAGCGGAAAATCTCGGAGGAAAAATCTCGAATAAATTTCGGCGGTTAGGAGGACAAAATGGAGTTAATGGACGTTTTATGGGGGCTTGGCGGCGTGGCTTTGGGCGGCTTTCTGTTGTACGAATTTTGGTACGACAAAAGCAATTTTTGGGAACGCCGCCACGGTGGCTATTGGTTCAAATGGCAGCAACGAAAAGGTGCGCGGCGTATTGGGCGGATTGTGGGGTTGTTGCTTAGCGGAATGATGTTGTTAGGTGGCGTTTTGGCTTTGTTGGGATTGATGGAGGTTGGGTAGACGGTTGGGATTGACGAATGGCGGCTGAAAAAATTTTCAAAAAAATTGCAAAAATTTTGACGATGTGCTATAATGTAATTATTCTGAAAAAGAGGTGTCGCAAATGACCGAAAAAGCGGTAAATACAAGGGCTTTGTCCATCTTTTCGGCGGAGTTGATTCCCACGGAAAAAGTGCGGATTGACCTTGAAAAGCGAGGGATTCGGCTCGTTCAGTTGGAAGATGTGTTAGACGAGGTTAGGGCGGCGGAACAGGCAGGGGAAGTGGATTATATCAGCCTTGTGCGAGGTTGCCTTGCCGATTGCCCGGGTATATCGGTTGACAAATTCATGGCTCGAAAGCGTGAAGAAAAGGAGCGTTAAAAATGACTGAAACAGTGGTAAATACAAGTATTTTGCCTGAAATTTTGGCGAAATTGATTCCCACGGAAAAGGTGCGGATTGACCGTGAAGAGCGTGGAATTTGGCTCGTTCCTGTGGAAGAGGCTCAAAATGTGCCTAAGGCGGCGGACGTGGAAGAGGCGGAAGAAGTGGATTATATCGCCAAAGCATGGGGTTCACTTGCAAAATACCCTCAAATGTCGCTTGATAAGTTCATGGAGCGGAAACGAGCGGATAAGGAGTTAGACCTATGACCCCCATGTACGTGATGGATGCGTGTGCTTTGATTGCTTTCCTTAACGCCGAAGAAGGGGCAAGGGTGGTCGCCGATATTTTAAGGGACGTGCGTGGCGAAAAAGCTAAAATTACCATGCACGTCCTCAACCTCTTGGAGGTTTATTACGGTGTCTACCGTGATGTCGGCAAGGAAGAAGCCGCCGATATGCTTAAAACTGCTAAACAGTTGCCAATGACGATTAACTATCAAATTGACCAAGCGTTTCTTGAAGAGGCGGGACGATTAAAAGCAACTCACAAAATCTCCCTCGCCGACTCAATCGCAGTGGCACAAGCGGCTATTTTAGGGGCAAAATTGCTCACTTCCGACCACCATGAACTTGACGTGGTTGAGGAAAAAGAGCCGATAGAAATCGTGTGGATTCGTTAGAGCGAGAGTGCGAAAAATCGGCTTGCAAAAGTTGGCGATTTGTGATATAATGTAAATATCTTGAAGAAAGAGGTGTTTCAAATGACTGAAACAGTGGTAAACACAAGCATTTTGCCCGAAATTTTGGCGAAATTGATTCCCACGGAAAAGGTGCGGATTGACCGTGAAGAGCGTGGAATTTGGCTCGTTCCTGTGGAAGAGGTGCAAAATGTGCCTAAGGCGGCGGACGTGGATTATATCGCCCTTGCGAGGGGTTCGCTTGCCGATTGCCCTGAAATGGCGGTTGACAAATTTTTAGCACGAATGCGTGAAGATAAGGAGCTGGATTTATGAGCGACCTTTACGTAATGGATGCGTGTGCTTTGCTCGCCTTTTTTAACGATGAAATTGGTGCGGATTTAGTTGACAATATTTTAACACAGGCAAACGGCGGAACGGCTAAAATTACCATGCACAATCTCAATCTTTTGGAAGTCTATTACGACACCTACCGAAAATACGGCGAAGAGAGAGCCGAACGTGAATTTGAAACGATACTGCAACTGCCGATAACAATCAACACCGAAATAACCAAAACGCTTTTCAAAAAGGCAGGACGGCTAAAAGCGACCTACAAAATCTCGCTCGCCGACTCAATCGCAGTGGCACAAGCGGCTATTTTAGGGGCAAAGTTGCTCACTTCCGACCACCACGAACTTGACGTGGTTGAGGAAAAAGAGCCGATAGAAATCGTGTGGATTCGCTGATTTAGCGGATTTATAAGGAGGACTGAATGTTGGAACAGAACACCCACCAAGAATCCCCCGAAAAACGCCAACTTCCGCGGCTGGTCGGCTTGCTTATCGGCGGCGGAATAATCCTGCTCGCTATTTTCGTCATTCTAACAGGCATTTTGCTGGCGGCAACAGGCGTGGAAACCACAGGCACGGTCGTTTCTATGACAGAACGCCGAGCATCTCGCTCATTTCGCACTCACATGAACGTAACCGTGCAGTACACCAGCCGCGGCGGCACTCGGCTCAGCCCAGTCTCTCTGATGTTTATGCGGAGCGCACGCAACGCACGTGCTACATTCGGCTTAGGCGGCGAGATGTCGCTACTGTACCTGCCGAATTTTCACATTGTGGTGGAAAATTCACGAAGAACGGCGTTAGATGCGGCTTTGCTCGTGGTTTTGCTGTCGGTTTTTGGCGGTGCAATAATCTGGGTAAGCTGGCACGACACCGAAAATTAGGAGGAAATATGGAAAATTTAACAGTATTACTAGAAGAGTTCAAGGCGACGACGAAACGGCAAGCAATTCGCCTAATCGCCCAGCGGAGCGACCGCACAACCGCCACAAACAGCAAATTTGGCGGTCTGCCGTACCTGCCCAAAGATTTTGCGTACCCAACGAACGCAAAGGGCGAGCCGCTGAAACTGCT
>WRKH01000055.1 GCA_009778175.1 Turicibacter sp. | reverse complement strand
CTTTCTTTTGGACTTTTTTCTGCCTATTTAATGCTTTTTGCAAGTGGTCTTTTTCTGTTGCTAGGTTTATGAATTTCCTTGCAACGACAGTTCCATCGCTTTGCATTATAGAACAGACAGCGTTATTATTAAGCCCCAAATCTACGGCACAGATATTTTTTTGTTTTATTGGTACATCAGCAAGTTTCGTGTTTTCCTCGAATGGGAACGTCAAAAACCACATCTTACCTTGCTTTTTTAGGGTTGGTACAAGTTCTTTGGATAATCTGCAATGTATATCAATGTATTTTACATCTTGCTCACGCAAGTGAATATTTAGCCAAATCCAGTCGTTTTTGTGGAAAATTTTTACCTTGCAGGTGGTTGTGCTTGTACGAATGTAGCAATTATCTTTGTATAAGGTTGGCATTACGTTTCTAGTGGTCGTCAATTTAGGCTTTTGTCCCTTTTTGTCGCCGTCTTTCCAGTTTGCTAGGTTGCTTGTGTATGACGAGTACGCTCCTATTGCCTGTTGGATTGCGGCTCTTCGTAAATAGGACGGCATTTTGTAAAACTTTTCGCCAAAATCGTACTTTACGATAGGGTTTCGGATTGTCTTTATTGTCAATTTTTCCATGTAATTATTGCGTTTTTTGGCTGTCAATCCTTGTATTACTTGCCAATGTTTATCACAAACATCAATAAAAAAGGCAACCGCACGTCTGTAAATGTCTACCGTACCGCTGAAAATATTGTTGTAATGCTGTATTTTTACTTTGTATGACGAGACTATTTTCATGCTGTTGCCCTCATTTCTGTAAGTTAGTTTATTATAGTATATTTGGAATTTGTTGTAAAGGACTGCTCCGAAATTCTGGTGGATTTGTACACATTATCCGCCAAAACGCTTGCATGGGGTTTTTTGACAAAATTATCCGAAGTGCAAAAAACGCATATATAATCGTCATTTTGCGGAAATCCAAGCAAATAATCGTGGTCATTAGCAAAATCCACGTCTACTCCGTTAGATAACGCCAAAAGCAAATCGTCAAGATTTGTCGCACCGTCCAAATTTACATACTCCATCCAACGCCAAGAACCCTTATAAATATCGGATTCGTCCCAATCTTTGCCGTCTTCTTCGTTGAATCTCCTTGTCCATTCCCATAAATTTATCGTGCCTGTGGCAGGGATTCGGCTTGGCGGGTGATATACTGTCTGTTTACCAAATTGATAAGGTTCAAATTTTCCGTCTACAACATCGGCAATTCGGCGAATTATAGACATATCGGAGGAATTTTTCATGGCAATGCAAAGCGAAATATTTTTATCCACAAAATCCTCCAATCGTTTTAATCAGGTGTTTTTTGGCGGTTTCGTCTATTGTGCCTGTGCGTATCTGCTGCAAAATCCATTGTTGAGTTTTTGGCATATTTGGCAATTTTTCCGCAACCGCTCCAAATGTGTGATTTATCGCAATTTTTCGACCTTTACAGCCCTGCAATATCTCCAAAATCCGCAAATCGGAAATATTTGGCTCTCGTTCTTCCATTATAAACGATACTTCTGCAACGTGGTCAAGTCCACAAAATATTTTGTAACGCCGATTGTATGCCACATCAAATAGTGTATTTTGGGCGTTTTTTAGGTCAATGCGATTTATCGTCAAATTATCGGCTAAACATATCTCATCAATAAATCCGTCAAATGGGGCTGTTATGTAAAGTCGTTTATTTTTTGGGAGTTTTGTATACGCTCCCACAGGGAAATTTTCGCCTTTATTATTCGATATTTTCATGTCGTAAATTTGCGGTTTTTTCGCAAAATCGGATTTTTTGTGTGCTACCAAATACCGCAAAACATTTGTGCGGTTTTCAAGTCTACTAATGGAAATGATGCTTGTTTCATCGCATTTAACGGCAAATAAATCGCTTTCTCGCACAAACTCGCCAGGGCTAATATCAACAAATCCGCCAGTTTTGTGAAACCAAATCTTGGCGGCGGTGTGATTTATGGCGTTGGAGGACTGTCTAACAAATGGATATAATGGCGTTATTTCAACGAGTTTTTTAGTCAATTTTGCGTTAAATTTGTTGAAAAATTCGTCCGCTTGCACGGAAAAATTTATTGCCTTAACGGAATATATTGTATAGTCCGCAATATCCCTTATTTTTGCCCATTCAATATCAGGATTTCGATATATAGGCAAATTTTGCCCCATAATCAGCCAATATTTTCGCTCCACAATGACATCGGCGTTATTTGACAGCCTTCTTCCGCTATTTTGGTCAAATAATGTGCCTTTTTTATCAAAGCCATCGACTATTGTAGGCCAAAGTGTTTTGGGGATTTTGGCAGAATATTCTAGTTTGTATTTTTCCGCAAATTCAGCCCCCACGGATAAATATGAAATGCTGTCCTCGTAAAAACGATTGTGCGTTATATTAAAAGTTCGTATGTCATTGTCGTTAGCCGAAATGTTTAATTTTTCGTCGGCTTGCTCTAAATCATCTAACAGTTGCTCGCCCAGCGGTAAAAACCCTATACATATCTCTATTTTGCCGTTTTCGATTTTGATTTTTAGTGGTAGCGAAAAGCCCAAAGGGTTGGTTTTTGTGTAGTTGGTGCTTGCGATGATTTTTTGGTCGCAAAAGTCGCTCCCTGATTCGTGCTTAAAATGGGGAATATTCACACCGCCATTTATAAATGTAACGTATTGGTTGCAGAGTTCGCAACGGAATTGCCTTAAATTGGAAGATATGCTGTGTTGGTGTTTTTTAGCGGTGTTTTCGGCGGTAGTTATTATTCTGCCTTGGATTTCGTCCCATGTGCTTACGTTTGTTAGGGTTGGCACGGGATCAGTCCTTTCTTGGGATGATTGCGGTTTTTTGGTGGGTATTTCTTTGTGGATAAACGCCCGTGCGGGAAAATGTCGAAAAATGTTGAGTGTTTTGCATGGGGTATTGGGTATTTGATGTCTGCGAGTATGATTATAGTATAGCAAATAGATTTGGGTTTGTCAATGTTTTTTGAAAAAATTTTGGGGATTTATCGTGAAATTTCCAAAATTCATTCCAATCCTTGAATTTTTCCATTGTTTACGGCAAGTAAAATAGCTATTATGTTTTTAGGGTGCTGTCGGTTGAGATTGTTGCTAAGTTTTGTACCCATTCTGTGGGCATATGCAAATATTTAGAGATTTTATTGGGTGCAAAACCGTCTTTGAGCATTTCAAAAGCAGTTTCACGCAACCTATCCTCTACCTTCTCATTTGCCACTTCATTAGCATCTCTATCTATCCAACCTTTTTCCTTAAAATGCCTATACAAAATTTCTTGCACATTAGCCTCTGTCATATTCTTGACCTCCTCTAAAGCTACCGCATTAGCGGCAAATATCCGACTAAGATACGCACTAGTCCGCTCCAACACGCCGTGCTTCTGATACGCATAAAGCAATTTAGCCATATCGTGCTTTGTAAGCTCGCTCCGCAAATTCTTCAAAAACACGTTGTCGCCTAATTTCTTGCTCTCCAGTATCTGCACCGCAAAC
>WRKH01000054.1 GCA_009778175.1 Turicibacter sp. | reverse complement strand
AATATCCGATTTCTAACAAGGAGAGTGGGGACGGGCGGTTTGATATTTGCCTTGAACGGGCGGAAGGGAATTTTATTTTTGAACTCAAATCATCAGAGAGTGCCGAGGGTTTGGAGAAAGATGCACAATCCGCCTTGGAGCAGATTAATACAAAACGCTATGGCGAGGATTTTTCCAGCCGCCTTGTGAAAGTTGGTATATCGTTTTTTGGGAAAAAATGCAAAGTAATATGCACCTAAAATGAGCGAGGCAGGGGCTGAAAAATTTCAGCCCCTGCGATTTGCTACTCTAAGCCTTCGGTTTCTTCGTCGTCTTCGTCGTCGATTTCGTCATATTCCTCGTCTTCTGGTTCTTTTGGCTCTTCTTTATCTGTATTGTCGTCATCCGTGTCTTCGTCTTCCTCGTTGTCTTCGTCTTTGTCTTTGTCCTCGTCTTTATCTTTGTCGTCTTCATCATCTTCTTCTTTGTCTTTATCTTCGTCGTTGTCATTCTCCTCGTCCGTCTCGTCTTCGTCGTCTTCTTTCGCTTCGTCCTTGTCGTCGTCTTCGTCTAAATCTTCGTCCAATAAATCTTCATCTTCAGGCTCATCTTTATCGATTTCCTCGATTTCGTCCAAATCTTCGTCTTCATCAAAATCGGGCAGGGGAGGAAGTGTGGCAATAGCTGCCAAAATATTGTGGTTAATCCCCACCTCTATAACGCTAAATCCGATGACATTTCCAGTGGCACTCAAAACTTCAATGGAAAAGAAATAGTTACCATCGACTGTAATGGGGAAACCCACAACAGGGTTCAATATCATATTCGTTACCTCTGGGGCTACGTATGCGGTTCTGTAATCAAGAAGCTCGGCGTGGCTTTGCCCGTGGCGAATACGTATATTAGCAATATTCGAGGAAAGCACCAAGAAAAAGCTATCTGCGGACGGCAGACGGGTCAAATTTGCCGCCTGAAAGCCCTCTACAGTCATTTGCCCTGGTTGCCAGTTGGCTAAACTTGCCGATACTAGGCCGTTAGCTGTGTTCTGCCAAAGCTCCACCCGAGTTATTATCGGATTTTCAATCTGCCTTTGAAAATTTACCGCTATTCTACGTGGTGGGATAACATCCACGTTATTACGTTGCAATACCACATAATAAACCTCGCCGCTACCTGTAACCGAGCGTGTACCCGCCGCTATTTCGGCAGTGATGTCCGTTCCATTGGCAGAATCTAATCGGACAGACAGGTCGATACCCGCAAAACTCTCAAAATCCAACTCCACAAGATAGGGGCTGCTGGCGAGAGACTGCACCAAATCGAAGTTTACGGTTTGCTGGACATTGGAGTTTAAGGTTCTTGAAGCCACCATGCCTTGCCCTATTACACCGCTTGCGTTCATAACATCTCGGCGTAGAGTTATCTCGTTGAGAATGTTATTGGTTGCGTTGTCGTTTACCGTTAAGGATATAATGTGGGTGTGTACAGTATTGCCATTACCGTCCAAGAAACGTATGTTTATACTGTTTAAGCCTGGTTGGACTGACATATCGGAAAGGCTAGTTTGAGCTGCACCTCCTACTGTTATGGCTGTGATGTATGCTGCAAAAGAAGGATTTAAGTCCACATCTAAGTAGAACAATGGAAAACCAGCCATAGTGCTATTGACGGTGATCGATTCTGCCGTTGTCGTTAATACTCCGCCAGCTACAGAGCCTCCAGAGACGAGACCACCTGCTGGAGTACGCCCCCCGCCCGTATCGCCAAACAGCTGCACATTGTCCACTATGTTACCCAAATGCCTGCTAACGATTACAGTAAAGGTAAATTGCCCAACCTCTGGATTTTCGAAAAATACGATTGTAAAGGTATTGAGGTTAGTCGTAAGCTCAAAAGTGCCGGCTAACGCTGCGGCGGTAATGTCTATACCGTTTGCTCCGCCTTGTCTTACTTCAAAATCGTACCTACCATCCACGGCATCACTAAAGGCATCACTGAGACCCGCCAAACTCAAAAATATCGGACCAAATCCTGGAGTGTCCGCATTAATAGGAATCGTGATGTCATTTCCAGGACCTGGAGTAAAACTACCTACCGAAACGCCATTATGCAATATATCAATCGGCCCCAAAACAGCTACTTCGTGGGTTCTGTTGATATTCGCATTAAAACGGCTGAAGCCCACGGCATTGCCTGCTGCACCATAGAACAACAAGGTAAACTGTCGAGACTGAAGCCCTTGTGTCAAGTCGATGCGATAGCCTGAGGTAAAAATGTAATCGCAAAGCCAAATCGCATCGGGGCTATTGGCGGCGGCAACAGCGGCGTTTAGGGTCGGAAAACTTCCTGCCAACACGCCCACAGAGCTATGTGCAGGGAGATTTTGAGCGAGCATTATCTGCAAATACCCCTCCACTGTGCTAAAGCCTGTTCGGCTTACACCGAAATTAGCATTTTGAATAGCCCCAGAAGTGGGATTAAGCATAGCTAATATCTCTTGATTGCCATCTACAATCTCAACAATCCGTGCTGTTGCAACGGCGTTGTTAAAATTGGGGGGCTGTACGTTTGGCAGCGGAACTACATTTTGTCCCTCGCTCACATATTCGTCCTCTTCGTTCACATCGACGAGTGGCCAAGGTGCGGCGACTATGAGCGGAGATTCCTCTATCAACAACGGCTCTACCTGACTCAAAACCTCAGGCGTTACAAAATTGCTGTTGGCAAGGAGATAGTCTTGGTTATTCCAGATTTCCCATAGGGTAAATTGGTTTAATTCTTCCACGATAATGTCGCTGATAACCACATTATGCCCCTCGAATTCAACCCATTCCTGAATTATATCGCCAGAAATGGAAACATCCAACTCTTCGGGCTCATACCAAGAAGTGAGCACTTGCCCGTCCAAAAGCTGGACTTCGCCCGTAGGTGTCTCTACAACTCCTCCGCCTGTCAGCATTGTAACGGAAACAACGCCGACCTCGATCTCTTCTGTAACTTCTTCCAGATGACCGATAGTATACATCGTGCCTCGTACAGCGAGCATCACATTACCCACTCGGGATTCCATGCTCTGCCCTGCCTCTTGCTGTGAAACGTGCACCAAGGCGTTGCCGCGCACCACGGTCAAACCGATTAGGTTTTGAGTCAGTTCAAAGTCAACCTGACTATGTGCACCGACTCTCAACAACGAATCGTTATCGAGATTCAAGTGCACTTGAGTGCGTGCCCCTGTTACCAACTCGTCGCCCGCAGTTATGCGAGCTCTTGTGCGTGCGGTGCTGCGGCGTTCGCCCCGATAGATAAAGGCATCATCGCCCTCCACACTGTGCACTGTTACCGTTCTTGCTGCTGCGGCCTGCATAGGTTGCATAGTCCAAAACGCCATCACCAACGACAACGCTACTGCGACCGCTCTTCTAAAACTGTCCATATTTTCCCTCCTTTTAAATTTGAGATTAATTGCCCGAAATGCTGATGACTGCGGCGTTAGGCAAAAAATCTTCTATATGGGATAGTTTAAAATATATTATATTATACCCCCC
>WRKH01000053.1 GCA_009778175.1 Turicibacter sp. | reverse complement strand
CAGAGCCCCAGGGTCCGGGTCCTCGGCAGACGATGGTTAAAGGGTCGAAAATTGTGGTGGTGGGAAGGGTTATTGGTTGTTGAGGGTGGGGAGCTCGCTTTGTTTTTTCGCCTGTGGGAGTGCGGAGATCTTGGGCTGTGATTGTGTGAATTTCGCCGTTTTGTTTGATGAAAGATAAAGGATCGCCCTCTTGGAAAAGACCGCGCTGCTCTATCGTGGTTGTCGTGGGCGTGGATTGGCGGACAATGCCTATGAAATCATGGGTTCTTGTGTAGTCGGTTGAGGTCGTTTTTTGTGGCTTGTTGAAATAAAACCCTGTGGAAAATGGTCGATGACTGGGCATTTTTAAGAGTTCTAGGCAGTGAGGGAGGATTTTTTCGTATTCTGCGATGGAAATGGCGAGTGCGTCGAGGGCTAAACGGTAGGCGAGTGTTGTCGTTGCCACGTAAAATGCCGTTTTCATGCGGCCCTCGATTTTTAGACTGACTAATCCTGTGTCCAGCAAGGCGGGCAAATACTCTATCATGCACAAATCTTCGGCACTGAAAATGTCCGTGCCGTCCTGCGTTTCTTCGAGCGGCATAAATTCGCCAAGGCGAGTTGCCTCTTCGGCGTAAAGTCGGTATTTGTAGCGGCACGGCTGGGTGCAAGCCCCCAAATTTGCGTCCCTGTTTGACATATAGCGGCTCAACATACAGCGCCCTGAATAGGACATACACATCGCACCGTGGACGAAGGCCTCAAAGTCGATGTTTGGGGCTTTTGCCACGGTTTCGGAAATTTCCGTAAGGTTTAGTTCGCGAGCCAAAATAATGCGGCTTGCCCCTAATTTTCGCCATATTTCCGCCGTTTTGTAATTTGTTGTGTTCGCCTGTGTGCTTACGTGAATTTCCATGTTGGGGGCTTCGCTCCGTGCAAGCGACAGTACGCCCAAATCGCTGATTATACAGGCATCGACAGCCATTGATTGCAGTGTTGCAAAAAAGCCTTGCATATCGTCAATATCGCTATTGTGGGCAAAGATGTTGGCGGCGACGTAGACTTTGACGTTGAAAGCGTGGGCGTATTCGACCGCTTTTGCAATTTCGGTGTGGTCAAAATTTTTAGCACCTGCCCGTAAGCCGAAGGATTTTGCCCCAAGGTATACAGCGTCTGCACCGTAGTGGATGGCTGTTTGTAGTTTTTCGAAATCGCCCGCGGGGGATAGTAGTTCGATTTTTTTCATTTTACTCCCTGATATTTGGGGTTCGGGGTGTCCCTTGCCCTGATTGGTTTGTGTTTGTGGCGTGATTTGTGTGCAACTTTAATTGCATTATCGCAGTATATACATTATAACAAAATGGCAATCCAGTTGCAACCCCCTCGACAAAATGCCCAATCGGGGTTGCAAATAGCTTTTAATCATGCCAAATCGCTGCACCCCACCCAACAACCCCGAAAGGACAGGGCTTTTTTGCAAATAATTTGACAACCTTAAACCCTGGTGCTATAATTTGAAAATGTTGCCAAAACTTGGCAAAAAAGCAAAAAGGCAAACGGACAAACAGGAGACTTAAAATGCTAAAAATTTTCAAATATTTGACGGCAAAAGAATGGCAAATGGGCTTCATTGCTTTGATTTTTATTGTCGCACAGGTGTGGCTGGATCTTGCTGTGCCTGAGTATATGGCTGAAATTACGATGCTTGTGCAAACGCCTGGCAGTGCCATATCGGCAATATGGGCAGCGGGCGGAATGATGATGCTTGCCACGTTCGGCAGCCTGACAGCAACCGTTATCATTGGCTATTTTTCGGCAATAATCGGCTCGCAATTCGCCCGCAATTTGCGGAGTCTCCTATTCAATAGGGTTGACTCCTTTTCCATGCAGGAAATTAACAATTTCTCAACAGATAGCCTGATTACACGCTCAACGAACGATATTACACAGGTGCAGATACTCATAGTTATGGGGCTTATGCTGATGATTCGAGCACCGATTATGATTGTGTGGGCAATCTCTCGAATACATGGCGGCGGGTTGGAATGGCTATTGGCGACTTGGGCGGGCGTGGGTATTATGACGGCAATGATTGCGTTTATCATGGTTTTTGTCATTCCGAGATTTCGGAAAATGCAGGGGCTTATCGATGACATGAACCGAGTAACCCGTGAAAATTTGAACGGTTTGCGGGTTGTGCGAGCTTATAACGCCGAGCATTATCAGGAAGAAAAATTCAAAAAAGCGAACGATGAGCTGACAGGTACACAACTGTATGTAACCCGTGCAATGGCAATATTGTTCCCCGTGATAAACCTGATAATGGCTGGGATAACCTTGGCAATTTATTGGATTGGCGCAAGCATGATAGATGCGGCTGAAATCTCGGACAGATTGCCGATTTTTGCCGATATGGTCGTGTTTTCTCAATATGCGATTATGGCTATTATGTCGTTTTTGATGCTGGCAATGATCTTTATCATGCTGCCTCGTGCGAGTGTGTCTGCCAAGCGTATTAACGAGGTTTTGGAAACCCAGCCGACCATAAAAAACGGCATAAAAACCGAAGGCGTGGCTGGCTTAAAAGGCTCGGTTGTCTTTAAGAATGTGTCATTCAAATATCCCGATGCAGCCGATTATATGCTACGAGACATAAATTTTACAGCGAACGAAGGAGAAACCGTCGCATTTATCGGCTCTACAGGCAGCGGCAAGACCACTTTAGTCAATCTTATTCCGAGATTTTTTGACGTAACGGATGGCGAAATTTTGTTTAACGGCGTAAACGTCCGAGATTATTCGTATGAATTTCTGTGTAATAAAATCGGATATATATCGCAAAAAGCGATATTATTCAAGGGTTCGATAAAGTCAAATGTGGGCTATGGCGACAACGGGAAAGAAACCTATTCCGAAAATGACATAAAAAAAGCTGTTGAAATAGCTCAGGGCAGGGATTTTATAGAGGAGATGGAGAACACTTACGAGGCGGAGATAGCACAGGCTGGAACGAATATTTCAGGCGGGCAAAAGCAGCGGATAGCCATCGCACGAGCGATTTGCCGCAAGCCGGAATTATACATTTTCGACGACAGTTTTTCGGCGTTGGATTACAAAACCGATCGAGAGCTACGCACGGCATTAAAGCGAGAAAATGCAAATGTTACGAAATTAATAGTTGCCCAACGCATAGGAACAATCATAGATGCTGATAAAATTATCGTGCTAGATGAGGGAAAAATTGTAGGTATGGGCAACCATAATGAACTACTCCAAAACTGTGAGGTCTACGTTCAAATTGCCCGCAGCCAGCTAAGCGACGAAGATTTGCAATCTTTTGAACAATAAAGGACTACAAACTGTGCAAAGTTGCAAATTCGCAAATTCGCAAATTCGCGGGCGGATAATATCCGCCCCTACGAAAAACACACCAATCACAAACCGTATCCAATAAAAAAAATTTAAAGTTTGTCCACTTTTCAAAGTGGCGGGGGCTGGGGCTGGCCCCAGCGGGG
>WRKH01000052.1 GCA_009778175.1 Turicibacter sp. | reverse complement strand
GCGCGCCCTGGACTGCATTTTTGTTGTTTTGGGGGTTTTGGGGGTGGGGGGCGGGGTGGAAATTTTTTTGTGGGGGTGGTTGGGTGGGGGGATGTGGGTTTGCAATGTTACTCGTAGGGGCGGATATTATCCGCTCGCATTTTCTCATGATTTGCACATTTTTGCACAATTTTGGCATATCAAAAAGCAACGTCAAATCCATAGGCGGATACTATCCCAATGCCATTAACTTAGCTGCCGAGGACGGTCGAGGCAAGCCTCGACCCTACAATTTTGCACGTAGGGAATGGGCTTGCCCATTCCGTTTTTTGCGATTTTTACGTAAAGCTAATGACGTGATATTATTCGCCCACATTTTTTCAAAACTAGCACAATTTTGAAATTATCCGCACCGATTTCACTCCACAATTATCCGCAAATCCGCCAAAAGAATGGTCAAATCGCTTTGAGGGCTAAGTGCCACCAATTCGTCCGCTGGAGAAATTTGAAAAGCGGCTTGATAGGGATTTAGCAAACCAGCTGGCGTTGCAAAATTATCGAGCGAAGACAAAAATAACACCAAATCCGCATCGATTTCAAAATGTAGTCGTCCGTGCAAATCTCGCATCTGGCTGACTTCCAAAATATCGCCAACGTCTACCGTGCCGTCGAAGACTTCTGTAACTCTAATGCTGTTTATCACGAAAGGAATATTCAGGTACTCCGTCCGTTCATCGAGAATTTCGGCACGAACGATTGCCGTTGCGGCGACGGCGAGTGTCTCGAAATTTTCGTAGTGGGGATATTGTGCGAGGATTACGGTTGTCTCTGGCTCATTCTCCGTCGCACAAGCCCCCAAAAGTACAAGGGCTATGATTATTGCTTGTAGTTTTTGCATTTTTTCCTCCTAGTCCGCCATCTATCGGACGGATTTATCTATCCGCACTCCTTGTTAAAATTTATCCAATTTTATCGCCCGTGTCGCCCAAAACGCTGGAATCCCCCAAGCCGTCATGGTTGACGGCGTGTTGCCGCTCGGGTCGTGATTGTAGTCCTCGTAAGCCGCTGTAATGGCAAAACCCGCCGCCAACTGCCCGCCTATCTGCTCCTCGAACGTGTGGCTAAACTGCACACCGTCCTCGGCTACATTCAATTTTGCCATTTGTGCGGGATTTTTTAGCGGATTGTACGGCAAACGCTCCGTAACCGTCAAAGTCTCGGCGGTGTCGTCCTCGAATAGGTAATTCATGCCGTTGTCCATGCCCGCCAACAACACGCCGCCAGGTTTTAGCACTCGATAACATTCCCGCCAAAGATGGCGAACGTCCTCGATGTAGCAATTTGCAACAGGATGAAAAATTATGTCGAAAAAATTTTCGGGAAACGGGAAAATTTCCGTCATATCCGCCTTGACAATGTCAATCGAATAACATTCACGTTCGGCGACCATTTTTTCGCTTGCAAGCTGTTTGTCGGATAAATCCATGACGGTACAATCCGCCCCCAAAATGGCGAAAATCGGCATTTGTTGCCCGCCGCCGCTTGCCAAACCGAGCAGTTTTTTACCCGCCAATTCCCCAAACCATTCCTTGGGGACGGGCTTTTTCGGCGTGAGGACAACGTCCCATTCGCCCGCCCGAGCCTTTTCACATTCCTTCGCCGTTACGGGCGTTCCCCACACCCAACCGCCCTCTACCCAACGGTCAATCGTTTGCATATTGCTTTGTCTGTAATTTTCCATAACTACCTCCTGTTTCTTGATTGTAACGGATTCGCAACGAAATGTCAAGTTGTCGTCCCGAAAAAATTCTGGCAATACTCCCGCCATTTCACAGTGTACTCCTCGTCCGTCAAAATTTCCATATCAAAAACACTGTAAATCCGCCGTTTCTCCGCCTCTATAGCGAAATCAAAGATATACTCCTCAGTTTCGTCTTCGTAAACAAAAACGGTATCAAAACCCAGAGCGGCGGCGGCTTTTAGGCGGCTATGCCCGTCCAATGCAATGATTTTACCACCATGAGCCGTTACAGGAATGAATATGTCTTTCCGAGTTTTTATCCAATTCTGGCAATTCGCCAATTTTCGCCCATTTATGTAAAATTGACTAGGCTGGATTTTGCGAATGTCGAGCAATTTCGACTCTTTTTGCGGTATTTTTAGCAAAATATTTCCGCTCGAATCATAAATTTCGCATATAAAATTGGAATACGCCAAAAATTCTCGGATTACCTCGGCTATGTACACGTTTTTCTCAGGAAAAAGCGTTGCTTTTTGCCCGTGGATTTCAAAGAAATACGTGGAATTTCTATCCTCGGTAAAAAAGCAGCACGCCCCAAAGGCTAATTTTTCGGGGCTGAAAATGTCGCTGTCGGCTGTGTCGGCTCGGATTATTCTCATTTGCTCCCTCTCGCTTTCTCTAATTTATAAACATTCTAACACAGCCACAGCCCGTTGTCAAAATTTTTTCAAAAAATTTGACAACCTCTATAAACCATGCTATAATAGGAAAAACGAACATTGAAGGAGCATCGCAATAAAAACCGAAAATCCCCCACTTGCTGATATTTGCACTATTTATCGGAATTGTGGCGGAACGTGTGTAGGTAAGCAAAACCCTATAAAAATCCCAAAAACGGGGTATCACGTGCGAAGGTGCGGGGCAATGCTCCACGGTTTTATAAGGAGGCAACCCATGTTATTTTTCGTAGAGCAATTCGGCATGGACGGCAAGCCGCATTACAACCTAATCCAGCAAGTCCCCAATCACTCGTACCCCTACCATCTACACAGGATTTACGAGATTATTTGCGTGCACCAAGGTGCAATTTCCCTACACATCGACCACAAAAAATACCTACTAACCGCAGGCAACCTAGCCTTTATTTTCTGCAACCAAATCCACGGCTACCATTCCATAATCGACACAGACGTAGAGCCGTCGAAAATCACAGTAACCCTCTTTTCGCCCGAGCTTATCGAGGATTTTCATCAGGAACACATGACACAAATCCCCTCGGACAACGTCCTAAAAACGCCCACCTGGCTAGACTTCGCCGCCCTCTCAACCCCCTATTCTCGCAAAAGTGCCCTCTACTATCTCTGCGACCTCCTAGCCACCAGCCAGCCCATGGAGGCAGCCGACACACGACTTTACGGCATAATTCCGCAAAAAATCTTCACATACGTAGATCAAAATTTCCACCGAGAATGCACCTTAAAGACCGCCGCAAAAGCCCTCCAATACGACTACGCCTACCTATCCAAAATCTTCACCCAGCTGACCGACCTCTCGTTCACAGCCTACGTAAACAACTATCGCATAGCAAAAGCCTGTTCGATGTTAGACAGCAACAAGCACACAATAACAGAAATCTCGGAAAAATGCGGCTACCAAAACCTCCGCACCTTCAACCGCAACTTCCAAAAAGTAATGAACCTCTCCCCAAAGGCTTACAAGGGTTCAAAAGATTAAAACCGTGGGGGCTCTGCCCC
>WRKH01000051.1 GCA_009778175.1 Turicibacter sp. | reverse complement strand
GTGGTGGTGTAGGGGCGAACTCCGTTCGCCCGTCCCTATAAATCGTTAAAGTTAATGACAGTGATATTATCCGCCCGTGCCACCCATCAACTCCCTCTAAATACCGCCTTTTTGCTTATTAAATAGTTTACGACAACCACCAAAACCATGGTAAATGTTTTGCATATAAAATCGGGCAAGCCCAAGAAGTCCACAAGCAGCATTAAGAGTAGCGTTTCCATAACAAAAGAGCCGAATCGCCCAACCACAAAAACAAAAAACTCACGTATAAGCGATAAAAAAGCCCAGGAAAATGCACGAAAAACAACCGTTTTATTCAAGATATAAGCAACAAGTATGCCGATTACCGTAGAAAGGGTATTGCTTACAACAATCGTCTGCTCAAATGTTCTGGCTAACCAAAAGACAGCTAGGCTAACCAGCGTAGTAATCACACCGCAAATCAGGTAGCTGATAGTCTCTCGATTGAAATATTTGTTAAATATTTTTGTCATCTTCAAATCCCATTGCCTCCATCACGATATAGGAGGGGCGATTCTTCATCTCCTCAAAGATACGTCCGATATATTCGCCCATAAGCCCTAAAATCATAAGTACGATACCTTGAGTAAACAATATTATAGCCACGGTAGAAGCCCAGCCAGTAATGGTTGTGTCGGTAAAAAAGACCTGCCACAGGATTACAAGGAGATAGATAAAGCTAAAAAACGAGATGCAAAAGCCTAGTGTTGTCGCCAATTTTAGCGGTTTGTATGAGAACGCAGTAATAGCATCCATTGCAAAGGAAATCATCTTTTTCAGCGGGTATTTTGTTGTGCCTGCAAAACGCTCAACTCTAGTATATTCATAAGCCACTTGCTTAAAACCTACCCAACTGACCAAACCTCTAATATATCGGTTTTTTTCATCCAATTCATTTACGGCATCACAAACTTTTCTGTCCATCAGTCTAAATTCGCCCGTGTCTACTGGCAAATCTATGTTTACCATGCTGTTTATAAATCGGTAGAATAATGAGGCACTAAGCCTTTTGAATCTCGTTTCGCCCAAACGCTCTTTTCTTTTGCCGTAAACAACATCGTTACCTTTGCGCCAAAGTGCCGCCATGGCTGGCAAAGCCTCTGGCGGATCTTGTAAATCAGCGTCTATTATTATAATCGCCTCGCCTTTAGCGTACCGCATACCCGCAGTAATAGCGGGCATATGCCCAAAATTGCGAGCAAAATTTATTAGCCTTACATTCGAATCCTTTTTCAGAATATCAGCTATGATGGAGGCTGTAGCATCCCGACTACCGTCATTAACAAATATCAGCTCATACGAGCCGTCCATATCCTGCATTGCGGCTGTTAAGCGTTTGTAGGATTCTTCTATTACCTCTTCTTCGTTATAGACTGGTATCACTACGGAATATACTCTCATAAAATTCACTCCTTAAAACCGCAGGGCATTTCCCCACATCCCGTCGGGGACGGGCGAACAGAGTTCGCCCCTACAACATCACCACCCGTAGGGGCGAACTCCGTTCGCCCGCAATCGCCGAAATCACGGGCGGATAATATCCGCCCCTACGGAAAATTTGCATTTTTTATGTAGCGGACAGCGAATCCCTTAAGAGAAACGACTCTCTAAATTCGACAACTCTTCCCATAGCTTTTGCGGGAGTCTGTCTCCAAAGGTTTCGTAATATTCTTTAATTGCGATAATTTCGGCTTTCCAAAGCTCGCTATCGACATTCAATAGATTCTCTAAATCTGTATGGGTAATGTCAAGCCCCTCAATATTTATATCTTTTGGGGTTGGCATATAACCTATTGGCGATTCTACGGCAGTAGCTGTGCCATCACAGCGAGCGAGTATCCATTCTAAAACCCGCAAATTGTCGCCAAAACCTGGCCATATAAAACGCCCTTGCTCGTCAGTTCTAAACCAGTTTACATTGAATATTTTAGGGGCTTTATCGCCGATTAAAGCACCCATTTTAAGCCAATGTGCAAAATAATCGCCCATATTGTATCCGCAAAATGGCTTCATAGCCATGGAATCTATACGAGTTACACCAACAGCCCCCGTTTGTGCGGCTGTGGTTTCAGATGCCATGGTCGAGGCGACAAAGACACCATGGTCAAAATTGCGAGCTTGGTAGACAAGCGGTGCAGTTTTGGCACGGCGACCCCCGAAAATTATTGCGGAAATGGGCACACCTTTTGGATTCTCAAATTCTGGGCTTAGTATTGGGCAATTTTTGGCAGGGGCAGTGAAGCGGCTGTTGGGGTGAGCTCCTTTTTCTTCCCTGTTTGTCCATTTTTCGCCTTTCCAGTTTATCGCATTTTTCGGCGGATTGTCCAAACCCTCCCACCAAACGGTGTTTTTATCTTCATCGTAAACGACATTTGTAAAAATCGTATCTTTGCTAATCGCCGCCAAGGCGTTTGGATTAGTTTTTTCATTTGTGCCAGGCACTACGCCAAAATAGCCGTTCTCGGGATTTACAGCCCATAATCTGCCATCTTCACCTATTCTAAGCCATGCAATATCATCGCCCACACACCATATTTTATAGCCTTTTTGCCGATATATTTCTGGCGGAATAAGCATTGCCAAATTTGTCTTACCGCAGGCGGACGGGAAAGCTGCACAGACATAACGAGTTTCGCCCGCTGGATTCTCTATGCCTAATATCAGCATATGCTCCGCAAGCCAATTTTCCTCTTTAGCTCTGTACGAGGCGATACGTAATGCCAAGCATTTTTTACCAAGCAACGCATTCCCGCCATAGCCCGAATTTATCGACCATATTGCGTTATCCTCTGGAAAATGACAGATATATCTTTTGTCAATATCAAGCTCCGCTGTGGAATGTAAGCATTTTACAAATTCTGCACCGAGTGCTTTTGTTACCTCTTTTGAAACTCTGGTCATTATGCACATATTAAGCACAACATAGATAGAATCCGTAATCTCAACGCCTAATTTTGAAAAAGGCGAACCAACCGTTCCCATGCAAAAGGGGATAACGTACATTGTACGCCCTTTCATAACACCATCGAACAGACTGGTCAATACGGAGTACATTTCATCGGGTGCACGCCAATTATTTGTAGGCCCAACGTCATCTTCTTTTGTGGTACAAATAAAGGTCTTATCTTCCGATCGTGCGACATCATTCAAAGCTGAGCGATGCAAAAAACAACCTGGCATCAGCTCGTTATTCAGCTCTATAAGTTCCCCACTCTTTAAAGCCTCTTTACGGTATTCGTCCAACCCTTCGCCATCTATCCAAACCACTTTTTCGGGTTTACACAAGGCTTCCATCTCTGCTACCCATTTTTTTACCTCAACCATTTTTATACCTCCTCTTTATCGTGTTTAAAACCGTGGGGGCTTTGCCCCCACACCCCCACCAGGGCGCGCCCTGGACTGCACATTTTTTG